>JAFKLV010000131.1 GCA_017304125.1 Sphingomonadales bacterium | reverse complement strand
GGCGCAACGCCGCCGGGCAGATCGACAATTTGCGTCTCGGTGAGACGCGCGCCTTCGATCTGCTGTTCAAACGCGTCGGCTAGCCCGGCGCGCACGCTCCCCCCGGAGAGGAAAACCCACAAAACGCCAGACCCGAATTCCCGGAGAACTGGCTAGATTTAAAGGGAAATTATCATGTCGAACCGTTGTGACCGCCTGCGCGGCGCGCTGCTGCGCGGCACCGCCGGCACCGCCATCCTGCTGACCTCGCTCGTCGCCGGTGCGGCGATCGCGCAGACCGCGCCGGCGCCCGTCGCCGATGCCCCGGCCGCTGCGCCCGAGGCACAGACCGATATCGTCGTCACCGGTTCGCGCATCGACAAGGCCGGCTTCGACGCGCCGACCCCGACCACGGTGGTCGGCGAGGCTGATCTGCGTATCGGCGCGCGCCCGAGCATCGCGCAGGCGCTCAACGATCTGCCGCAGTTCCGCGCAACGCAGAGCCCGACCAGCACCGTCGCCAACACCAATTCCTCCGCCTCGGCGATGGATTTGCGCGGGCTGGGCGTGACGCGCACGCTGACCCTGCTCAACAACCGCCGCTTCACCGGCTCGGCCGATCTCAACACGATCCCGCAGAACATGCTGAAGCGGGTCGAGGTCGTCACCGGCGGCGCCAGCGCGGCGTGGGGCTCGGGCGCGGTCGGCGGCGTCGTCAACCTGATCCTCGACGACAAGCTGCAGGGCCTGACGGTTGGCGCGCAGAACGGCATCTCCTCGCGCGGTGACGGCCATCGCTACAGCTTCAACGGTTCGTTCGGCACCAGCTTTGCCGGCGGCCGCGGTCATTTCATGATCGGTGGCGAATATCAGCAGGATATGGGCATCTCGAACCGCTTCTCGCGGCCGAACGTGGGCAGCACCGATCTGTTCTCGCCGGTCGGCGGGGTGAACGGGCACAAGCTCGTCCTGTCGCGCGACGTGTTCTATGCGAATTACGGCACCAACGGCCTGATCACCAAGGGCCCGCAAGGGCTGATCGGCCAGACCTTCAACGCCGACGGCTCGACCCGTCCGTTCCAGTTCGGCCAGGTCGGCGTCGGCGGCACGACGATGGTCGGCGGCGAGGGCGTCTCGTCGAACAGCGAGCACACGCTGACCAACCCGTATCAGCGCTACAACAGCTATGCCCGCGTCAGCTATGAGGTCGGGCAGGCCAATTTCTGGGCCGATGCGACGTTCAGCCGCATCTGGGCGAAATATCCCTTCTATGCCGAAACCGGCAGCTATGCGCTGAAGGCGAGCAACCCCTATGTCCAGCAGGCGCTGGGCGCGGCGGCGACCGATATCACCGTCGGGCGCGTGTTCGAGGATTACGGCATGCGCACCTTCGGGTTCAGCCGCCGCAACATCGAGGGCGCGATCGGCGTCGACGGCACGATCGGCGACGGCAAGTGGAAGTACAGCGCTTATTATGCGCATGGCGAACTGCGCAACGCGCAGAGCTATGACAATCAGATCACCGGTGCGAACCTGACCAAGGCGCTCGACGCGGTGTATGACGGCAGCGGCAACATCGTCTGCCGCGATGCGCTGACCAACCCGAACACCGCCTGCCGCCCGCTCAACATCCTCGGCGCGGGCCGCGCTGATCCGGCGGCGGTCTCCTATGTGTTCGGCAATCAGGCGAGCGTGGTCTACACCACCAAGCTCGACACCACCGGCTTCTCGCTGCGCGGCGACGCGTTCAACACCTGGGCCGGCCCGGTCTCGGTCGCGGTCGGCGGCGAAGCGCGCTGGGAGAGCATCACCACCAATTCGCTCGATCCGACCTCGGCCGCGGGCGGGTTCAGCCGCTTCAACTTCTCGCCGCTCAACGGCGGGTTCAACGTGCAGGAAGGCTTCGGCGAAGTCGCCATCCCGCTGCTCGACCAGCCGTTCAGCAAGCTCGATGTCAACGGTGCGGCGCGTTACAGCCACTATAGCACCTCGGGCGGGATCTGGTCGTGGAAGCTCGGCGTCACCGATCGCATCTTCGATAACCTGCTGCTGCGTTTCTCGCGCTCGCGCGACATTCGTTCGGGCAGCCTGACCGAGCTGTACACCACCGTGGCGACCAGCTTCTTCTCGGTGGCGGAGAACGGCAACACCTATACGGTGACCCGCTATGCCGGCGGCAACCCGAACCTGCGTCCGGAAATCGGCAGCACGCTGACGCTCGGTGCGGTGTTCACGCCGACCGCGATCCGTGGGCTCAACCTGTCGATCGATTATTATAAGATCGACATTCAGGACGCGATCGTCTCGCTCGGCGCGCAGGACATCATCACCAGCTGCGGCCTCGGCAACAATGCCGCCTGTGCCCAGATCGAGCGCGATGCGAACGGCGCCCCGACCACGATCCGTTCGACCTACATCAACCTCGCGCAGTACAAGACGCGCGGGCTCGATATGGAAGCCTCGTACGTGCTGCCGATGAACCGCATCAGCAGCCTGCCGGGCTCGCTGCGCTTCCGCGTGCTGGCCACCTATGTGCCCAAGGTTGAGATCAACAACGGCGTGGCGGTGATCCAGCGTGCCCGCGACGTGGGTGACGGCGTCAGCTTCGGCACGCCGAAGTGGCGCGGCACCGGCTCGATCAGCTATTCGAACAGCGATTTCTCGATCGATGCGCGGGTGCGCTACGTCGGCGGCGGGGTCTATGACCACACGCTCGATCTGGCCAACAACAAGATCAACAGCCGGACCTATTTCGATCTCGGCGGGCAGGCCACGATCGGCGGGCTGACCTGGTTCGCCAGCGTCAACAACCTGTTCGATCGCAAGCCGCCGCTGACCACTTATGGCTCGATCTTCTACGATTCGATCGGCCGCTACATCAACGTCGGCGCGAAGGTTCACTTCTGAGCCGCCGGCGCATCTGATGCGAAATCGGGGGAGCGATCGCCACGGCGGTCGCTCCCCTTTTCGCATTCGCGGGTTGACGCATCGGCGCAGGCGAGGAAAACGCGCAGGGACCACCGCCGGCAACGCCCGGCGAGACCGTCACATCCGCGAAGGGGAACAGGGGATCGTCCGGGCAATCGCGCCCGAAGGAGGTTGAGATGCGCATCATGCTGGTGGAGGACGACGCGGCGCTCGCACGCGGCATCGCCTCGTCGCTCGCGTCGGAGGGGCTGTCGGTCGACATCTTCGGCACCGGCGAGGATGCGCTGATGATCGCGCCGAGCGAGCCTTATGCCGCGATCGTGCTCGATCTCGGGCTGCCCGGCATGGACGGGATCGAATTGCTCCGCCGGCTGCGCCATTCGGGGGTCGCGACCCCGATCCTGATCCTCACTGCGCGCGATCGCGTCGACGATCGCATCCTCGGGCTCGATGGCGGCGCCGACGACTATATGGTCAAGCCGTTCGACCCGCGCGAGCTGCATTCGCGCGTCCGCGCGCTGATGCGCCGCGCGCATGGCACGCCGGCGCCGGTGCTACGGCTCGGCACGCTCGAATTCGATCGCTCGAGCCGCACCGTGTTCCTCGACGGCGTGGTGGTGCCGCTGCGCCCGCGCGAACTGGCGGTGCTCGAAACGCTGATGACGCGTCCCGGCCGGCTGGTCGGCAAGGAGCAACTGTCCGCCGAAGTGTTCAGCTTCGACGACAATGTCGGGATCAATGCGCTGGAGGTCTATGTCGGCCGGTTGCGGCGCAAGCTGGGCGAGACCGGCCCGGCGATCCGCACCGTGCGCGGGCTCGGCTATATGATCGAGGCCGCCTGACCGGTGGCGGTGCGGCGTTACAAGTCCTTGCAGGCGCGGCTGATCGCGGCGGTGATGCTGCCGCTGGCGCTGCTCGTCGCCTTGCTCACCGGGATCACCGGCTGGGTGGTCGCGGCGACCGATGCCGATACGCTCGATCGCGTGCTGGTGGGATCGGTGCGCACGCTGAGCCTCGCCTTCGATCAGCCGCCCGAGGTGCGCCAGCGGATCGCGCCGCTCGTCATTCATTTGCTCAAGCGGCGCGCGCGGCCGGTGGTCAATTTCAGCGTCTATCGCGGGCAAGAGGTGCTGATGGGCGATCCGGGGCTCGCCCCGCCGCCCGATTATCGCATGCGCGACGACGGCCCGGTCGATCGCCACCCGCCAGCCGAATTCAAGAAGCAAGCGCGCGATACGCAGATGGTGCGCGGCTATATCGATCCCAGCGATGCCGACAGCGTGACGCAGGCCGCCTATCTGCGCGACGGCAAGCTCCACGGTCGCCCGGTGCGGATCGCCACCGAAATCCGCCGGCTCGACGGTGGCCCCGATCTCGTCGCGATCCAGATCGCCGATTATGTCGACGACCAGACCGCTTATACGCGCGGCTATGCGCTGCAGATCGCGGGCGAGGGGCTGGCGGTGCTGGCGGTCGCGGCGCTGCTGATCTGGCTGGCGATCGGCTGGGGGCTGCGGCCGTTCGCCGCGCTGACCCGGCAGGTGCGTGATGCGCAGAACGATCCCTCGCTGCAATTCCGCCTCCAGCCGCAGCCCGATATGCCGCGCGAGGCGGTGCCGTTCGTCGATTCATTCAACGGGCTGATGACGCGGCTGGAAAAGGTCGATCGCTCGCTGCGCCAGTTCACCTCCAGCGCCTCGCACCAGATGCGCACCCCGCTGGCGGTGGCGCGGGTCCATCTCGACGTGCTGCGCCGTGCGGGCCCGCATGCGCCGGCGGCGCGCGACGCGATCGGCGATATCACTTATGCGGTCGAGTCGCTCGAGCGGCTGCTGCTCCAGCTTATCGCGCTGGCGCGGACCGATGAGCAATCGATCCAGCCGCTCCAGCCGTTCGACCTCACCGCGCTCGCCGGCCGCGTCACCGCCGATCGCGCGGCGCAGGGCGAGGACGATGGGATCGATATCTCGTTCGCGGCAAAAGGCCCGGTGGCGGCGCTCGGCGATCCGGCGCTGGCGGGGGAATTGGCGGGCAATCTGATCGATAATGCGATCCGCTATAATCGCTCCGGCGGCGGGGTGCGGGTGACGGTGGCGCGCGACGCGGGCGTCGCGCGGCTGACGATCGAGGACGACGGCCCCGGCATCCCCGAAAGCGAGCGCGAAAAGGTGTGGGAGCGTTTCTACCGCATCGCGCGCGAGGATGCCCCGCTCGGCAGCGGGCTGGGGCTGCCGATCGTCCGCGCGCTGGCCGAGCGCATCGGCGCAAGGGTCGCGCTGGCCGATCACGTAGACGGGGAAGGGCTGCGCGTGACGGTCGATTTTCGTGTGCCGGAGGATGCGTCGCCCGTGGCGGCGTGACAGGTTGCCGACAGCCTCTTGAGCTAGACGCGCCCGACACGCGAATAGGGAGAAAGCGGGATGGCAGCACGGCGTTTGGGGCGGATCGCGGGATTGGCGACGGCGGTGGCGTTGTCGTGCCTCGCGGGCAATGCGGCGACGGCGAAGGAGCGCGACGCGCTGACCATCACCCCTGTGCCGAGCGCGCCGATCCCCGGCACCTTCACGCTGACCGCGGTCGGCGACCTCATCTACCTCCGCCCGATGCTCGCGACGATCGAGCGCAAGTCGCCCGACATGCTGCGCATCCTGCGCCGCGCCGACGTGACCTTCGGCAATTTCGAGGAGGTGGTGTTCGATCTCCCCACCTTCAAAGGCGCGCCGCAGGCCGAGTCCGGCGGCACCTGGATGCTCGGCGATCCCAAGGTGGTCGACGATCTCGTCGCGATGGGCTTCGATGTCGTCAGCACCGCCAACAATCACGCGACCGACTGGGGGGCCGAGGGGCTGCTCGAAACGATCAAGCGGCTCGATGCGGCCAAGCTGGTCCATGCCGGCACCGGGCGCACGATGGCCGAGGCGCGTAGCCCGCGTTATCTCGATGCGCCGCTCGGGCGGGTCGGGCTGGTCTCCGCCACCTCCACCTTCACCCCG
>JAFKLV010000130.1 GCA_017304125.1 Sphingomonadales bacterium | reverse complement strand
AGATCGTCACCTCGCTGACCGAAGATGTGATCATGCCGGTGATCGGGAAGATTTTCGGCGGGCTGGATTTCTCCAGCTATTTCATCGTGCTCGGCACGGTGCCGGAAAAGCTGCAGGGATCGACCGATTATGCCGCGCTCAAGAAGGCGGGCGTGCCGTTGCTCGGTTATGGCCAGTTCATCACCCAGGCGGTCAATTTCCTGATCATCGCCTTCATCATCTTCCTGATGATGCGCGCGGTGAATCGCCTGATGACCAAGCCCGAGGCGGCCCCGGCCGAGCCGGCGCCCGAGCCGGCCGATGTCGCGCTGCTGCGCGAAATCCGCGACGAGCTGCGCGCGCGCCGCGGGGAGTAAATTGTTGTTATCGATCCGTCGCCCGCTCAGTCGGGCGGCGGGTTACGCCGCGACGAGGTGCTCGGCGGTGGCGTCGGCCAGGTTGGTGCCGTCGAGGATACGAGCGGTTTCGTCGCGCACCCGCATCATCGCGTGGCGAATCGCGCAATCCGCCTCGCTCTTGCAATCCTTGCACGGGCGATAGGCGGTGCGGCTGACGCAGGGGACCAGCGCGAGCGGCCCTTCGATCACGCGGATGATCTCGCCCAGCGACACCAGATGGCTGGGGCGCGAGAGGCAATAGCCGCCCATCTTGCCGCGGTGGCTGAGCAGCAGCCCCGCGTCACGCAGATCGGCCAGGATCAGCTCGAGGAACTTGCGCGGCACATTCGCCTCGGTCGCGATGCGGTTCATCGGGATCGGTGGGCTGCCCGCGGGTGCCTCTGCCAGGAAAAGCATCGCGCGAAGCGCGTAACGGGAACGCTGCGTCAACATGATAGCCTGCTCTATGCACCCCTATTATGGCGAGCGAAAGGCGGGCTTTGAGTTTTCGTATCAAGCCCCTATATCGGTCTCGCTCGCGGGGCTTGCCCCACGGCTATGGCGATAAACGCCGGCGAATAATAGGCGCAGCGGACCCGGGGGCAGTACCCGGCGGCTCCACCACCAACCGTCCGTTCCACGGACGGGTGATGACGGGGCCGAACCAGGATCGACGTGTGTTGAAAAGCGCTGGCTTTTGCTCGGAATGGGACCACCGTGACGGCCTATACACAAGTGCCAACGATAACGAGGCGCTCGCGATTGCCGCGTAATCAGTGACCTAACGGTCTAGATTACAAGGACGAAAGCGCGGTTGGACCGCACCGGGCAACAGAAGCGGATTCCAGCGGCACGGGGAGCGCCGGGCAACAGAAGCTCCCCACCTTCTGTAGTTTCATCGCTCGATCCCGGACTTGATCCGGGGTCGGTGATATCCGGCGGGGCCGACGCGGGAGTAAATCCCGCGTCGTCGGACGGGGTCGCTGCGCGACCCGCCGGCCGGCCTTGCTGGTCTCGCGGATAGCCTCTGCTATCCGCGTGCCAGCTGCGGCTTACGGATCGATGCTCGTCCCCAGCGCGGCATGGACCAGCCCGCCGTCGACCGCGAGCGTATCGCCGACGACATAGTCCGACGCACGGCTGGCGAGGAAGATCGCCGCGCCGGCCATATCGTCGAAATCGCCGATCCGGCGCATCGGGATCGCTTTCGCCACTTCGTCGCCATGATCGCGCGCCGCGCGGTTCATCTCGCTGGCAAAGGCGCCGGGGGCGAGGCAGGTGACGATGATCCCGTCCTTCACCAGCCGCGCCGCCATCCGCTTGGTGAGATAGATCAGCGCCGATTTCGACGCATGATAGCTATAGGTCTCCCACGGATTGAGCCTGAGGCCGTCGATCGAGGCGATGTTGATCACCTTCGACGGGCGATCGTGGCTTGCGCGTTGCTTGAGCAGCCCGTGCAGCGCCTGGGTAAGGAAGAACGGCCCCTTCACATTGAGGTCCATCACCTTGTCCCAGCCGCTTTCGGGGAATTCCTCGAACGGCGCGCCCCACGCCGCCCCGGCATTGTTGACGAGGATATCGAGATGATCCTCGCGCGCCGCGATATCCGCCGCCAGCGCCTGGCACCCGGCGACGGTCGACACGTCATGCGGCACGGGGATGCAGTTCGGCCCCAGTTCGGCGGCGGTTTCGTCGCAGGCGGCGGCCTTGCGCGACGAGATGTAAACCTTCGCGCCCTGCTCGATATAGGCCTTGGCGATGATCTTGCCGATCCCGCGCGACCCGCCGGTGATCAGCGCGACGCGCCCCTCAAGGCTGAAAAGTTTGCTCAGACTCATCGCGCTCTCCTGCGGCCGTCATTGATTGTGTCGCGCTACCGGAGCCGCTTCCGTGAAGCAAACCCATAGTTCGAACAGTGAGATGATTGCGAGTGATTGACGCGCGCTAACCCCATACTATGCTGCCGAAAACATTGGAGAGGAGAATTTATGCGCTTCACGGGCAAGCGCGCCGTCGTCACCGGCAGCGCCTCGGGCATCGGCCGCGCCACCGCGATCCGGCTGGCGGAGGAGGGGGCCGAGGTGTGGATCGGCGACGTCGATGAGGCGGGCGGGCGCGAGGTGGCGGAAACCTCCAACGGCCGCATCCGCTTCCAGCGCTGCGACGTGACCAAGGCGGAGGATATCCGCGCGCTGATCGAGGCGGCGGACGCCGCCGGCGGGTTGGACGTTCTGTTCAACAATGCCGGCGCCGGCGGCGCGCGCGAGCATATCGATGAGATCGCGCCCGACGACTGGGATCGCACGCAGAATTTGCTGCTGCGCTCGGTCGCGCTGGGCATCCGCTATGCCGCGCCGCTGATGGCGAAGCGCGGCGGCGGGGCGATCGTCAACACATCGAGCGTGTCCGCGCTCGGCAGCGGCTATGCCCCGATCGCTTATTCGACCGCCAAGGCCGGGGTGCTGCATCTCACCAAGGTGGCGGCGGCGGAGCTGGCCAAGGATTCGATCCGGGTCAATGCGGTGGTGCCGGGCTTCATCACGACCAACATCTTCGTCAGCGCGCTCGATCTGCAGGGCGACAAGCGCGCCGCGGCGAATCAGGTGATCGGCGGGATCGCCGCGCCGGCGCAGCCGGTGAAGCGCGCCGGGCGGCCCGAGGATATCGCCGCCGCGGTCGCCTTTCTCGCCAGCGACGATGCGGCATTCGTCACCGGCACGCACATTCTGGTCGACGGCGGGCTGACGATCGGCACGCGGCAAAGCTGGGATCCGACGATGCCGGGGATGTTCGAGGCGCTGGAGTCGATGGCGTGAATGCCCGCATCACGCCCGCGGAGGCGACGCCGGTGCTGGTTCCCCCGGCACGGCGCCTGTCCCCGGGCGTGATGGGAAGCTATGGCTTCGGGGCCGCGGCTTATGGCGTGAAGGATTCGGGCTTCGGCACGTTCCTGCTATTGTTCTACAATCAGGTCGTCGGGGTGCCGGCGGCGACGGTTGGTTTCGTGGTGATGATCGCGCTGATCGTCGATGCCTTCATCGATCCGACGGTCGGCTTCCTGTCCGATCGCACGCGCAGCCGTTGGGGGCGGCGGCATCCATGGCTCTATGGCGCGGCGCTGCCGATCATGCTCGGCTGGGTCGCGCTGTGGAACCCGCCGATCGGCCAGTCGCATATGGTGATTCTGGTGTGGCTGTTCGTCACCGCGGTGCTCGTGCGCAGTGCGGTGAGCGCTTATGAGGTGCCGAGCCAGGCGATGGCGGTCGAGCTCAGCGCGGATTATGACGAGCGCACGCGGATCATGTCCTATCGCTATCTGTTCGGCTGGCTCGGCGGATTGCTGATGCTGGTCGCCGCTTATGTCTATTTCCTCGCGCCGGCGCCGGGCCATCCCAACGGGCTGCTCAACCCGGCGGGCTATCGCGGCTTCGCGATCGCCGGGGCCTTGTTCATGGGGCTGGCGATTCTCGTCTCGGCGCTCGGCACGCATCGCGAGATTCCGTATTTGCCCAAGCCCCGGATCGAGAAGCAATCGCTCGCGCAGAATATGCGCGACATGGTCGAAACGCTGAAGAACAAGGCGTTCGCGGTGCTGATGCTGGCCGGATTGTGCGCCTACACCGGGCAGGGGATCATCTACGCCATCTCCAATTATGTCGCGAGCTTCGTCTGGCGCTTCCAGGGGATGACCTTCCTTTATTACAGCATCACGCTGTTCGCCGGGGTTGGCGTCGCTTTCGTCGTCGCGCCGGCGGTCGGGCGACGCGGCA
Source organism: Sphingomonadales bacterium (assembly GCA_017304125.1). Lineage (GTDB taxonomy): Bacteria > Pseudomonadota > Alphaproteobacteria > Sphingomonadales > Sphingomonadaceae > Sphingomonas. The sequence continues at coordinate 1,757 of JAFKLV010000130.1, read as the reverse complement.
GCAAGCCCAAAACCGCGGCTTATGCCTCGACCATCTCCGCGCTGCTGGGCACCGCACCTTATTGGCTGCGGCTCGCCGGGTGGTTCCCGGCGGTCGGCGACCCGTGGTTGCTGCCGCTGGTGTTCGCCTTCGCCGGGCTGGCCACCGCCGCCGGGGTCACCGCTTATATCACCGGGGCGTCGATGCTCGCGGATGTCGTGGAGGAATCGGAGGTGCGTACCGGGCGCCGGTCGGAAGGGCTGTTCTTCGCCGGCGGCTTCTTCATCCAGAAATGCACCAGCGGCGTCGGGATCTTCGTCACCGGGCTGATTCTTGCCGCCGCCGGTTTCCCGGCAAAAGCGGTGCCGGGGCAGGTGCCGGTGGCGACGCTCGATCGGCTGACCGCGATCTTCGGCGCCTGCTACCTGCTATTCTATTGCCTCGCCGGAGTCTTTTACGCTCGATTCCCGTTCGGGCGCGGCGAGCATGAAGCGCGGCTGGCGCAGCTCGCCGCGGCGGGCGTTCTCGAGTCGGAGCCACGCCAGCCCGGCGGATGACCGCCGGATGAACGGTGTTCGGATCGAGTCATCGGCGCGTCGAAACGATTCATCGGAAACGCCGCCGGTCGCCCTTGGTTTCTTTGATTGCTGCCCGTAGCGGAAATTTACCGAACGTCCTGTTGACCGGGGGGTCGCAAGTGAATTTGAAGATTTTGGCTGCGCGTTTTGCGCTGGTGGCTTCGTGCGGCCTGATGGCAGCCGCCCCGGCGTCTGCTCAATTCTGGCAGTGCGCAACCTATGCCCGTGAAATCTCCGGCATCCAGATCCGCGGCAACGCGAACACCTGGTGGGGCCAGGCCGCCGGCCGCTACGAGCGTGGCGACGAGCCGCGCGTCGGCGCCGTGCTGTCGTTCAAGCCGACCCGCCGCATGCGCATCGGCCATGTCGCGATGGTCTCGCGGGTCGTCAGCGATCGCGAAGTGCTGCTGACCCACGCCAATTGGTCGCGCCCCGGCCGCGTCGAAACCGACGTCCGCGCGGTCGATGTTTCCCCCAACAACGACTGGTCGGAAGTCAAGGTGTGGTACGGCCCGACGGGCGATCTCGGCACCTCCACCTATCCGGTCAATGGCTTCATCTACGCCGATCACGCGCCGGACATGCATCCCGTGCTCAACAACGGCACCGAGCGCACCACCGCGATGGCCAATATGTCGATCGCCGCCGCTGCCAAGGCACCGGTGACGGGCGGGATTTCGCTCGAACAGTAAGCGCCGCGGTGCAGCGCGGCATTGCCAGCGCGCGCGGAACGATTATGGTGCACAGCGCTAAGGGGCCGCCTTCGATCGCAAGCGCGGCCCCATGTTGTGTTCGAGCCAAGGTATAGCCCCTGTGACCCTTCGCAAAGCCGTTGTCCCGATTGCCCTTCTCGCTGTTTTGGGGGGCTGCGCGAAGACCGGCGATATCGATCTTACCTCCGGCGTCGGCATCACCGCGGTACGCTCGGCCTGCCCGAGCGTCGGCGTCCCGGCGGGGACGGGTGACATCACCTTGTTCGATCCGGCCAACAGCCAGGATGAACGCGCGATCGACGTGGTGGCGAACATCACCAATGTCCGCTCGACCTGCGACGACAGCGGCGCCGAAGTGCAGACCACGATCACCTTCGACGTGCGCGCGCGGCGGACTCGGACCGAGGGCGCGCGCGATGTGACCTTGCCCTATTTCATCACCGTCGTGCGCGGCGGCAATGAGGTGACCGCGAAGCGCATCGGCCGC
>JAFKLV010000129.1 GCA_017304125.1 Sphingomonadales bacterium | reverse complement strand
TCCGCACCGCCGGTAAACCGCCAAAGCTCGCCTACATCGCTACCGCCAGAAAACTCCTCTCCGTCCTCAACGCTATCTCCCGAACACAAACTCCCTTCCTCGACACTCCATGACTACACAGTTGCCGGCTCAAGGCCGGGGTGACGGGGTTCTGAGGGGCTGCCCCACGCGCCACGTTGCCCTGATCGCGTTTGGACCCTACATCGCGCGCCTTATGCCTCGTCCCAAGCCCGCCACATTCGACAAGAAGAAGATCGTCGCCGAGAACCGGCGCGCGCGCTTTGACTATTCGATCGAAGACAAGTTCGAGGCCGGGATCGTGCTGACCGGCACCGAAGTGAAATCCCTGCGCTTCGGCGAGGGCTCGATCGCGGAAAGCTATGCCGAGATCAGCGACGGCGCGGTGTGGCTGATCAATTCCAACGTGCCCGAATTCAGCCACGGCAACCGCTACAACCACGAGCCGCGCCGGCCGCGCAAATTGCTGCTCCACGAGCGCGAGATCAACCGGCTGCACGGCGCGGTCGCGCGCGAGGGCATGACGCTGGTGCCGCTCTCGGTCTATTTCAACACGCAGGGGCGGGCGAAGGTCGAACTGGCGCTGGCGAAGGGCCGCAAGGCGCACGACAAGCGCGAGGCGATCAAGGAGCGCGAATGGAAGCGCGAGGCCGGGCGGCTGATGCGCGAACGCGGCTGATGGCGTCGACCGCGCCGGGGGTGTGGCAGCGTTTCGCGAACTGGTGCGGGCGCAACCTGCCGACGCGCGACTCGCTGGAGAACAGCCGGCTGCTCCGCCCGGTGGCGCATCGCGTGCTGGCGCCGCATCTGTGGCGCTTCACCCGCCGCTCGGTGCCGCGCGGCGTCGCGCTGGGGATGGTGACCGGCATCCTGTTTCCGGTGGCGCAGATTCCCTTTTCCGCGATGCTCGCGCTGCCGTTGCGCGCCAATATCCCGGCGGCGGCGCTGACCACCTTCATCACCAATCCGTTCACCACCCCGCCCTTGTGGGTGGCGGCCTATTGGATCGGGAAATGGGCGCTGCGCGTCGATGCGGCGCTGCCCGGCGATCCGGTGCGCGAGGCGGCGAGCGCGGGCTGGGCGCAATGGCTGCTGTCCGATGCCGCGCCGGCCACCGCCGTCGGGCTGCTGATCGTCACCGGCGCCTTTGCGATCGGCGGCTATTTCCTGTCGATGGTCGGCTGGCGGCTGTGGATTGCGCGCAAATGGCGCAATCGTCGCATTCGTAACCAAGATTGACGAGGCGTGTTAACGAGGTAAATCACACGCATTCGAAAGATCACAAGGGGCTTTCCCAGATGCGTGCGATTGTTCTCTTTACCTTGCTCGCGGGTGCCGCGACCGGCGCCGTAGCGCAGACCGCGCCGCAGCAGCAGCCCGCAGCAGCAGCACCCGCCGATCGGCCCGAGATCGGCGATTTCGGCTTCGATCTCGCCGGCCGCGACGCGGCAATCGCGCCGGGCAAGGATTTCTACGATTACGCCAATGGCGATTGGCAGAAGGCGACGCAGATCCCGGCGGATCGCTCGGCCTATGGCATGTTCCATCGCCTGCAGGATCTGTCGCAGCAGCGGCTGCGCGCGTTGCTCGACGAGGTGGCGAAGCAGCCCGGCAACAAGTCCGGCGATCTCTACACCAGCTTCATGAACGAAGCCGCGATCAACGCGAAGGGCGCGGCGCCGATCAAGCCGTGGCTCGCCGCGATCAAGGCGACCAGGGATCGCCGCGCGCTCGCCGTCGAGGCCGCGAAGATGCAGCGCTACGGCGTGTCGGGGCTGTTCGACGCCGGCGTCGGGCAGGACGACAAGAACCCCGATGCCTATATCGTCGGTCTGTCGCAGGGCGGGCTGGGGCTGCCCGATCGCGATTATTATCTGAAGGACGATGCCAAGCTCGCCGAAGCGCGCACGGCGTATCAGGCGTATCTGACGCGGATGCTCGAGCTGGCCGGGGAGCCCGATGCGGCGAAGCGCGCCGCGGCGGTGTTCGCGTTCGAAAAGGCGCTGGCCGGGGTGCATTGGACGCGGATCGAGAGCCGCGACGCCGACAAGACCTATAACAAGATCGCCTTCGTCGATCTCGCGCAGCGCGCGCCGGGGTTCGACTGGGCTGATTTCGCCAGGGCGGCGGGGATGCCGACGACGGGCGACTATCTCGTCGCGCAGCCGACCGCGCTGGCCGGCGAGGCGAAACTGTGGGCCGAAACCCCGGTCGCGGTGCTCAAGGATCACCTGATCCTCCACGTCATCGGCAGCTATGCGCGCTTCCTGTCGAGCGATTTCGACAAGGCGCGGTTCGCTTTCTACGGCACCACGCTCTCGGGCACGCCCGAGCAGCCGGCGCGGTGGAAGCGCGGCAGCGATCTGGTGAAGAACGAACTGGGCGAGGATATCGGCCGCGCCTATGTCGCCAAATATTTCCCGCCCGAGGCGAAGGCCGCGGCCGATGCGCTGGTCCGGAATGTGATCACCGCCATGGGCGAGCGGCTGCGCAAGCTCGAATGGATGGCGCCCGAGACCAAGGAAAAGGCGCTGGCCAAGCTCGCGACCTTCCGCCCCAAGATCGGCTATCCGGTGAAGTGGCGCGATTATTCGGCGCTGCAGGTGAAGCGCGACGATCTGGTGGGCAATGTCGCGCGCGCCAATGAGTTCGATTTCCAGCGCGATCTCAACAAGCTCGGCAAGCCGGTGGATCGCGACGAATGGTTCATGACGCCGATGGAGATCAACGCTTATTACAACCCGCCGATGAACGAGATCGTCTTCCCGGCGGCGATCCTGCAGGCGCCGTTCTTCGATCCCAAGGCCGATCCGGCGATCAATTACGGCGCGATCGGTGCGGTGATCGGGCATGAGATCAGCCACGGCTTCGACGATCAGGGCCGCAAATATGACGCGCACGGCAAGCTCACCGACTGGTGGACCGCGCAGGATGTCGAGCGGTTCAAGGGCTTCACCGACAAGCTCGTCGCGCAATATGACGGGTATGAGCCATTGCCCGGCCAGCATGTGCAGGGCGCGCTGACGCTGGGCGAGAATATCGCCGACCTCGCCGGGCTGACCGTGTCGATCGACGCCTATCACGCCTCGCTCGGCGGCACGCCGGCGCCGGTGCTCGACGGCACGACCGGCGACCAGCGCTTCTATCTCGGCTGGGCGCAGGTGTGGCGGGTGAAGATGCGCGAGCCGATGCTGCGCCAGAGCCTGCTCACCGATCCGCATGCGCCGGGGCATCAGCGCGTGCTGACCGTGCGCAATCTCGATCCGTGGTATGGCGCCTATAATGTGAAGGCGGGGGACGCGCTGTATCTCGCGCCTGAAGCCCGCGTTCGCATCTGGTGAGCGTATTCGCCGCCCGTTGTGCTTGACGCGTGACGGGCGGCGAAGGATCAGGCGGAAGTCATGGCTTCCCGACCGATCGCTCCTCCGATCCAATTGACCCAGCGCGGCGCGCTGGTCGCTTCGCTGCTGGCGGGCGGCATTGCCGCGCTCATCGTGCTGTGGCTGACGGGAAGCGCGGCGTTTGCCGCCGGCTTCGTCGGCGCGGCGATCGTGCTGGCCGGCGCGGCGATCACCTGGCGGTCGCTCGCCGGATCGGATGACGCGGCGGCGGTCGAGGTCGATTGGGGGCTGGCGCGCGCGGTCGCGCAGACCGCCGCCGACGCGATCGCGATCACCGATCGCGCCGGGCGGCTGGTGTGCGCCAACGATCGCTACGAGGCGTTGTTCGGCGGTTTTCCCGCGCCGCCCGATCTGCCGCTGGGCGAGGGCGGGGCGGCGGCGCTGGCCAGCGCAGGGCGTGCGGCGTGGCGCGACGGGCGCGCGCCGAGCGGGCCGCTGCGGCTCGATCGCCAGACGATTACCGCCGAGGTAACCCGCGCCGGCGAGCAGCAGGATATGCTGATCTGGCGCTTCGAGCCGGCGGCCGATTCGACGCGCGTCGACCGATTGACCGATGCGCTGACCGGCGATCTCGGCAACCGGCTGGGCGAGGCGGGGATCATGGCCGCGCTGATCGCGCCCGACGGCCGCATTCTCAGCGCCAATCCGGTGCTCGCACATCGCGCGCTGGGGCATAGCGACGGCGCGATCGAGGGGCAGGATTTCGCGCGCTTCCTGATCACCGACAGCCGCGGGCTGGTGCGCTTCGAGCGCGAGGGGCTCGACGGCAATCCGCTGCGCCCGGTGCAGGTGCCGTTCGCCGAGCATGACAGCGAGGGCGGGCCGATCCTGATCGCGCTGCTCGACGAGGAAGATGCGCCGGTCGCCGACGGGCCGACCGCGGCGAACCATATCAGCACGCTCGTTTCGCTGATGCCGGTCGGGATCGCCTTGGTCGATCGCGAGGGCCGGTTCGTCCAGATGAACGAGGTCTTCACCCGCGCGGCGGGGATCGATGCGGCGATGCCGCCGCTCTATCCCGGCGATCTGGTGGTGCGCGAGGACAAGGCCGCGGTGGCCGATGCGGTGCGGCGCTTCGCCAGCGGTGCGGCGCGGCCGAGCGACATGGCGGTGCGGCTGCGCGATCACCCCGACGAGCCGGTGGTGCTGACGATCGCCGGCGGGCGTGGGCTCGGCGCGGCGGCGGTGGTGCTGAGCCTCAAGGACAATAGCGAGGAATCGCGCCTCAAGGGGCAGGTGGCGCAGGCGACCAAGATGCAGGCGGTCGGCCAGCTCGCCGGCGGCGTGGCGCATGATTTCAACAATATCCTGACCGCGATCCTCGGCCATTGCGATCTGATGCTGATGCGCCACTCGCCGGGCGACAGCGATTATGACGATATCCAGCAGATCCGCAGCAATTCGAACCGCGCCGCCGGGCTGACGCGGCAATTGCTCGCTTTCTCGCGCCAGCAGACCTTGCGGCCGCAGGTGCTGCAATTGCCCGATGTGGTGTCCGAAGTGTCGAACCTGCTCAAGCGGCTGCTCGGCGAGACGGTGACGCTGAACGTCAGCCACGGCCGCGATCTCGGCCCGGTGCGCGCCGATCCGGGGCAGCTCGAGCAGGTGGTGGTCAATCTCGCGGTCAATGCGCGCGATGCGATGCAGGCCAAGAATCCGCACGGCGGCGGCACGCTGACGATCCGCACCCGCGCGGTCGGCCCGGCCGAGGTGCGCGAGCGCGGGTCGGACATCATGCCCCCGGCCGATTATACCGCGCTCGAAATCTCCGACACCGGCACCGGCATCCCGCAGGAGGTGCTGCCCAAGATCTTCGAGCCGTTCTTCACCACCAAGGAAGTGGGCAAGGGCACCGGGCTCGGCCTGTCGACCGTCTATGGCATCGTCAAGCAATCGGGCGGTTACATCTTCGCCGATTCGAAGCCGGGGCAGGGCGCGTCCTTCACCGTCTACCTCCCGGTCCACGCCGCCGGCGCGGTCCCGGCGCCGCGCCCGCCGGCGCGGACGCGGCAGACCGAGATGTGGGGTACCGGCACCGTGCTGCTGGTCGAGGATGAGGCGATGGTCCGCGCGGTCGCCGAGCGTGCGCTGTCGCGCCAGGGCTATACCGTGCTGAGCGCGGAAAATGGCGAGGCCGCGCTGGAATTGCTCGAAACCTGCCAGGCGCCCGATCTGCTGATCTCCGACGTGGTGATGCCGCAGATGGACGGGCCGACGATGGCGCGGCACGTGCGCGAACGTTATCCGCATCTGCCGATCCTGTTCATGTCGGGCTATGCCGAGGAACAGCTGCGCAAGTCGATCGATCTCGACAATGTTGCCTTCCTGCCGAAACCCTTTTCGGTACAGCAACTTGGCGAAGCTGCACGCGATGCGATGAGCCAGGCGTGAAACACTTGCGCGGCGCTCCGCGCCCGCTATTGGCGAGCTATGAGTAATCGTGTCCTGATCGTTGAGGACGAACCTCTTATCGGCATGATGCTGGAGGATTTCCTCGATGCGCTCGGCCATGCCGGCGCTGGTGCGGCGGATTGCGCCGCCGAGGCGCTGCCGC
>JAFKLV010000128.1 GCA_017304125.1 Sphingomonadales bacterium | reverse complement strand
GCGCCGCGCCGACCAGATGGAGTGGAGCGACAGCCGCGACGTGGCGGGCGACGTCACCGCGACGGTGCTGAAGGACGTGCCGGTCGACGATCATTTCGTCGGCGTCTCGGCGCTCGGCGCGAACGGCGCGGAAAGCCTGATCGGTTTCGGCGGTCGCGCCACCGCGAAATGACATCCTGAAGCGCGGCTGACCAACGGCTTCAATGACCGTTCAGCCGCGACTCGCCAGAAACAGCGGTACGGGAGTGAATGCCTGTGAAAAGGAAATTCACATGAAGACGTCTCGCATCGCCATGGTTGCCTGTGCACTCGCCACCGTTATCGGGCTCAGCACCGCCGCCTCGGCCGAAACGCGCTGGCAGCGGCATCATCCGCGCCAGCATCAGGTGCTGCATCGCGCCAACCACCAGATCGCCCGGATCAACCACGAGCGTCGCGAAGGCGAACTGACCCGCGCGCAGGCGCGCGCCGATCGCTCGGTCGATCGCTCGATCATGCGGCAGGACCACGCCGATGCCCGCGCCAATGGCGGCTACATCACCAAGGCCCAGCAGCGCCAGTTGAACCACGAGGAAAACGCCGAGAGCCGCACGATCGGCCATTAAGGCGTTCGACAGGTACGACGCGCCCCGCCGCAACGCCGGCGGGGCGCGTTGTCGTTATGGCGTGCGGCGACGCGTCTTGCGCTTGGGTGCCGGCTTCGCGGCATAGGTTACGGCATCGTCGACCCGCGGCGCGGTCTGGACGGTGACGGTGGTGACGGTCTTGCCGGGATAATAATAGCCATTGGCATAATAGCCCGGCGCGGTGCTGCTCGACACCGTCGTCGTGCCGTCGCCGCTATGCGTCACGACCGGCGGCGGCAGTGGCTCGCCACGCAGCGGCGGCCCGTCGTCATAGCGATCCCATTGCACCCCGGCGACCACGCCATAGATGCGGCCGTGCGTGTCGATCAGCACCGCATCGTCGTAATAGCGCGACCAATTATAGCCATAAGGCGGCTGGCTCAGCCCATAACCGGCCCAGTCGCCGACATAGAAGCTCGGCGCCACCCAATAAGGCGGCAACGTCCGCCCGCGTCTGGGCCGGCGATAGGCATTCCACCCGCCCGGTGCGCGCGCCCCGCCCGACCAGCGGCCGTTGACCGGCTCGCCCCAGCGCGGCGCGTGTTGCGGCTGGACGATCGGCGGTACCGTCTGTGCGATGGCGGCGCCGTCGCCCGCCACGAGCGCCAGCGCAACCGCCGGCAGCATCAGCTTGCCCATCTTGCGTCTCCCCGGTTTCGTGCGGCGATGATTATCATCGCGACGGGGGAGTCTCCAGCGCGGGGCGCGTCCCGATTCGGATCAGGCGATACGGTTTGCGATCAGCGCGACCAGCGCTTCGCACCCCGCCGCGTCCGCCGCATCGAACCGCCCGGCGAACGGGCTGTCGAGATCGAGCACCCCGATCAGCCGTCCGTCCGCCGCCACGATCGGCACGACCAGTTCGGACGCGCTCGCCGCATCGCAGGCGATATGGCCGGGAAAGGCGTGGACGTCGGCGACCAGCTGGGTCGCGCGCGTCGCCGCCGCCGCGCCGCATACGCCCTTGCCCAGCGGGATGCGGATGCACGCCGGCTTGCCCTGAAACGGCCCGAGCACCAGCTCGCCCGCGACCATGCGGTAGAAACCCGCCCAGTTGAGATCGGGCAGATATTGCCACAGCAGCGCCGCGGCATTGGCCATATTGGCGATCGCATCGGGCTCGTCCGCGGTCAGCGCATCGAGCGCGCTGGTAAGATCACGATAGAGATCGGCTTTCGAGCCGGCGGCGATATCGAATTGGTACATGCGCGCCGATCTAGGATGCGCCGGCGATTAGTCCAGCTGCACCTTGCCGCGCCCGGCCTTGATCGCGCTGCGCCCCTTCTTGGCGTCGACGCGGCGCGCCTTGGCGGCGCGCGACGGCTTGGTCTTGACCCGCCGCGCCTCGCGCTCCTCGGCGCGCGCGAGCAATTCGGCGAGTCGCTCGCGCGCATCGGCGCGATTGGACTCCTGCGTGCGATAGCGACGCGCGGTGAGCACCAGCACCCCGCCCGCGCTGAGCCGCGATCCGGCGAGCAGCTTCAGCCGCCGGAAGGTTTCAGGGTGCAGCCCGAGGCGATAGACGTTGACGCGCAGCTGGCACGCCGTCGCCACCTTGTTGACATTCTGCCCGCCGGGGCCGGTCGCGGCGAGGAAACGTTCCTCGATCGCATCCTCGGGCACGACGATCTCAGGCATCGGGCCCATTGTCGGGCGCAGTGCCCGGATCACCGAACCCGACCTTGGCGAACCGCTCCGGCCATGGCGCGACCGCGGCGGCATCCGCCTTGCCCGCGCGCGGCACGACCAGTTCGGCGGCGTGCAGCATCATCCCCGCCGGATGCGCCTGGCCATAGACCGGATCGCCGAGCACCGCATGCCCCAGCCCCTCGAGCGCGTGAACGCGAATCTGGTGGGTGCGCCCGGTCGCCGGGCGGAATTCGACCAGCGCCAGCCCGTCGCGTGCCTCGAGCAGCCGCCACGCGGTGCGCGCCGCCTTGCCCTTCTTCGCGTCGCCGGTCATCCACCAGCCGCGCTCGCGGGTCGAAACCTTGGCCAGCGGCAGATCGATCTCGCCGCTCTCGCCCGCCGGCACTCCGTCGAGCACCGCGAGATAGCGCTTCCGCACCGCGCCGCTCTCGAACGCCTGCTGGAAGCGCGCATGCGCCTTGGGATTGCGCGACAGCAGCAGGCAGCCGCTGGTATCGCGATCGAGCCGGTGCACCGGCTGCGGCCAGCGCTTAAACCCGAAGGTCAGGCTATTGAGGTGGTTTTCCAGGCTGATCGCGCCGTCGCGCGGCCGATCGACCGGCAAGCCCGCCGGCTTGTCGATTATCAATGCCTCGCCATCGAGGAACAGCACAGTCTCGCCCAGCATGACCCGCCCTTGCCACCGACCACGCTTCGAGGCCAGAGGGAGTGGCATGATGTGGCGTCGCCTTTTCCTGATTCCCCTGCTCATCGCCGCGCCGGTCGAGGCGCAGGTGTGCGGCGGTGCAAGCGCCAGTGTCGCCGCCGACGGCCGCGCCTTGGGGCATCTGCCCTATGGCGATGTCGCCGACCGTGATCTGGTCACCGCCCCGCCGGGGGTGGCGATCATCGGCAGCTGTCGGCTGCGCCCCGAGGCGATGGCCGCGCTCGAACGGCTGCTCGCCGCGGCGGCAAGCGATCCCGCGGTGCAGGGGCGGCTCTATGCTTTGTCGTGCCACCGTTCGCTCGAATCGCAGGAGGCGACCTTCTGCAAGCCGCGCGCCGAGGCGACCGACGGCGATCGCTCGATCTCGGTCGCGCCGCCGGGACATAGCGAGCATGGCACCGGCTATGCGCTCGATTTCACCGTCCGCCCGGCGGACGGCTGCCGCGATGCCGAAGGCTGCATGGCGGCCAAACCCGCATTCCGCTGGCTGCGCGACAATGCGCCGCGCTTCGGCTTCGAAATGTCCTTCCCGCCGAGCAACGTCCAGCGCGTAAAATGGGAGCCGTGGCACTGGCGCTGGGTCGGCACCAGCGCGAGCGAGCCGGGCGCAGCGCGCGCGCGCTTCCTGTTCGCCCGTGCCCGCCGCGACTTTCCCGCCGATCCGGCGATCCCCGACCGGCAGGTCACCGCCGCGGGGGCCGAGCCGGCGCCGGGTCAGTCGAAGGAATAAGCGTCCATCGCCAGCACGCCATAGGTGTAGCTGTGGTGGAGCCGGGTCGCCGTGGCGTCCGCCCCGCCGGCACCGAGCGCGGTGAACAGCGGCAGCAGATGATCGGGCGTCGGGTGGTTGCGGTGCCCTTCCGGCGCGACCTCGATCGCATCGAGCACCGCCCGCGTCTCGCCCGCGCTCAGCCGCGCATGCATCCAGTCGGCGAATACACTGACCCAGTCGGGGGTCGGCGAATCGACCGTGCGGCGCGCGACGAATACCTCGCGCAGATTGTGCGTCAGGCTGCCCGATCCGATCACCAGCACATTCTCCGCACGTAGCGGCGCGAGCGCCTGCCCGATGCGATAATGCCAGTCGGGGCTGTGTTCGCTGCTGATCGATAATTGGACGACCGGGATATCCGCCGCCGGCCAGCCGAGCAGCAGCGGCACCCAGGCGCCGTGGTCGAAGCCGCGCACCGGATCGGTCTGAACCGGCACCCCTGCGCCCGCGACCAGCGCCGCGACCCGCGCGGCAAGATCGGGCGCGCCGGGCGCGGGATAATTGAGGGCATAGAGCGCTTCGGGGAAGCCGCCGAAATCGTGGATCGTCCCCGGGTGCGCCGCGGTGGTCACCACCGCACCGCTCATGTCGTGATGCGCCGAAACGACCAGGATCGCCGCGGGCCGCGCCAGCATGTCGCCCAGCCCGCTGAGGAAATCGCGCGCCGCGCCCGGCTCGGCGACGATCATCGGCGAGCCATGCGAGACGAACAAAGCGGGCTGGGTCGTCATGATGTTCAGCCTTTCAGCTTGGCCGCGGTTTCGGCGATGCGGCGGCCCTGATAGCGCGCGCCGTCAAGCTCTTCCTGGCTCGGCTGGCGGCTGCCGTCGTTGCCGGCGATCGTCGTCGCGCCATAAGGCGCGCCGCCACGCACCTTGTCGACGCCCATCTGCTCGACGAAACCGTAATCGAGCCCGACGATCGTCATGCCGTGGTGCAGCAGGTTGGTGATGATCGAGAACAGCGTGGTTTCCTGCCCGCCATGCTGGGTGTTGCTGGAGGTGAAGGCGCCGCCGACCTTGCCGACGAGCCCGCCCCGCATCCAGATGCCACCGGCGGTATCCCAGAACGCCGCCATCTGGCTCGGCATCCGGCCGAAGCGGGTCGGCGCGCCGACGATCACCGCATCATAATCGCCCATCACATCGGGGCCTTCGATCACCGGATGCGCGGTATCGGCCTTGAAGCCGGCCGCCTTCACCACTTCGGCCGGCGCGGTTTCGGGCACGCGGCGGATGTCGACATGCGCGCCCGTCGAGCGCGCGCCCTCCGCCATGGCATCGGCCATCTGCTCGATATGGCCGTAGGAGGAATAATAAAGCACCAGCACCTTGGTCATCGTATCTGCTCCATCAAGAGGCAAAGGGGTGCCGCCCGGCAGGGGGGAGCCGGGCGGCCGGGGGGTCTGTTACGCCGAATCGACCATGACGATTTCGGCATCCTGTTCGGCGAGGATCGTGAAGCGGCGGCCGCCCGAAAGCGCCGCGCCGTCACGCGCCGCGAACGGCTCGCCGTTGATCGTGATTCGCCCGGTGGCGGGGACGAGATAGCCGTGCCGCCCCTCGCCCAGATCGTAATCGAGCGCTTCGCCCGCCTTGAGCGTCGCGCCCAGCACACGCGCATCGGCGCGGATCGGCAGCGCGTCGCGATCGTCGGCAAAGCCGCTCGCCAGTGTGACGAGCCGGCCGGAGCGATCGCTTTTGGGGAAAGGCTTGGTGCCCCAGCTCGGATTGCCGCCGGCCTGACGCGGCAGGATCCAGATCTGGAACAAGGTGGTCGGCTCGTCTTCCAGATTATATTCGGCGTGGCGCACGCCCGAACCGGCGCTCATCACCTGAACGTCACCGGCGGCGGTGCGCCCGCGATTGCCCATCGAATCCTGATGCGTGATCGCCCCGCTGCGGACGTAGGTGATGATTTCCATGTCGCGATGCGGGTGCGGCGGAAAGCCGCTCTGCGGTGCGATCATATCGTCGTTCCACACGAGGATCGCGCCCCAGCCCGTCCGCGCCGGATCGCCATAATCGGCGAAGGAGAAATGGTGACGCGCGTCGAGCCAGCCGTGATCGGCGTGACCAAGGCTGTCGAACGCGCGACGCTCGACGCCGGATTTGGTCAGGATGTCGGTCATCAGAACCTCCATTGCTTGACCCGAACATAGGTTGGCGCGATCAACGCGAAAACGGAAACGTTCGAAACGAATTGTTTCCAAATAAGGGGCTCTG
>JAFKLV010000127.1 GCA_017304125.1 Sphingomonadales bacterium | reverse complement strand
ATCTCGGCGACCGCCTCCACCGACGGGATCGCCCGGTCGTACACGTCGCCGGCGACGAGGACGGCGTCCACCCGCTCGGCGCGCGCCAGCTCGACACTCTGTTTCGCGTCTCGCCGCCCCCGGCGGCAGGCGACGACGATCTCTCGCCGGACGGCTATCAGGCGGATATCGCGCGCGACGCGGCCATGGCGGAGAATGCGCTCTGGGCCAGCCGGCACGAAGCGCGCAACGGCCGCATGCTGCTGTTCGCGCACGACGGGCATATCATGAACGCCACGACCCGCGGCGGCAGCTGGTCGATCTACCGCCGGGCGCCGGCGGCGATGGGGCTGCATCTGAAGGCAGCGCTCGGCGCGCGCTTGCTGATCGTGCCGATCGTCTCGCCGTCCGGCGCCGCGACCGATCTCGATACCGCGCTGGCCCGCACCGGCCGCGATCGCTTCATCCTCGATCTGCGCCCCGCGCGACGCGACGCGTGGCTCGCCGGCGAGCGCAGCATGCGGACCAATTATGACGACGAAATGCTGGTGAAGCCGGGCCGCGCATTCGACGCGCTGATTTTCCTCAACCGGCTGACCCCGGCCGACATCGCGCGCTGATCCCCGCCCTCTTGTCGCCGGTTCGCGACTGCCTCTAGGATGCGTCATCGAACCGCGCCGTGGGGGGACGCCGAATTGACGATGGCCAGACATCCGCGTGGAGAGGCCACGCGAAAGGCCATTCTGGCGGCCGCCGAGCAGGTGTTCGCCGATGTCGGCTATGAGGCCGCGCGGATGGAGGATGTCGCGCAGGTGGTGGGGATCCGCCGCCCGTCGATCGTCTATTATTTCCCGCGCAAGCAGGAACTCTACGACGCGGTAGAATCCGATCTGTTCGAGAAGATGCATGCCGCCAGCCGCCTCGCGCTGAAGGCGGCGCAAAGCCCGCTCGAGCGGCTGCTCGCGCTGCTCGATGCGTGGCTCGACTATATGGTGCAGCGCCCGACCGCGGCGCGCATCCTGCAACGGCTGGTCGCGGACGTGGCGCCGCGCCACGGCAATCCGGTGCGCTTTTCGGAGCTGGCGCTCAGCGATATCGAAATCGTCTTGCGAGAAGGTATCAGCGCGGGCTGCTTTCGCCCGGTCAATACGATGATGGTCATCAACGGGGTGGCGGCGGCGACCCTATTCTATGTCTGCAACGGCCGTCAGCTCGGAGATGACCGCGCTTACACGCCCTCCGACCCGGAAATGCTGCACGAATTCCGCGCGTTGCTCCACCGCACCTGCTGCGCAGCGGTGCTTGCCTGACGGGCAAACCGCCACATCGCCGTCCGTCCACCGCTCGCCAAAGGTCACGAAGTTCACACGTGTGAGCCGCGTGCTCGACTGTTGCATGGACATCACAGCCTCGCCCTTTGCAATACGCAAATGAAGGCAGTTTGCGCAATTTGACGCCGATTTGCGCGGTGAAGGTGGCAATTCTCCTTGAATTTTACCTTCTCGTCGGTAGATAGCGATTCGCGGTGGAACCCGAATGCTGCGCGCCGCGATGGCGCGCGACATCCGCCCACCGGCAAAGGCTCAAGCGCGTCGCACCACCAGACGCATAAAATATTTCACGTAATCTCTGTGACTTAACTTGGTCCAGTTGATGGGGAGGGGTTTTGCAGATGAAGGCGGCACACATTTCGATCCGGGCGATGGCCCTTTTGCTGGCGGGCTGCGCCGGTTCAGCACTGGCCCAGACGGCTGACCAGCCTACGCCGGCGACGGACAATTCGGGCGGGCTGAGCGAGGTCGTCGTCACCGCGCAGAAGCGCGCCGAGCCGCTGCAAAAGACCCCGATCTCGATCATGGCGGTGACCGGCGCGGACATTAACAAGCTCGGCATCGCCGATATCACCGATCTGCGCTCGGTCGTCCCCAGCCTGCAGGTCACCCCGCACCCGAACAGCGCCACCACCGCGCGCGTGTTCATCCGCGGCGTCGGCAACAATGACGACCAGATCACCGTCGATCCCAGCGTCGCGGTCTATCTCGACGGCATCTATATCGCGCGCGGCCAGGGGCTGACCTCCGATATCGCCGAAGTCGAGCGGATCGAGGTGCTGCGCGGGCCGCAAGGCTCGCTCTATGGCCGCAACGCCACCGGCGGCGCGATCAACTATATCACCAAGGCCCCCGAACTCGGCGTCTTCTCGGGCAAGCAGACGATCGATTACGGCAATTACAACGCCTTCACCACGCGCACCAACCTCAACATCCCGATCGGCGACAAGCTCGCGGTGCAGGTCGCCTATCTGCACAGCCAGAAGGACGGCTTCGTCCAGAACACCGGCACTGGCGCGGCGCGGTTCGGCGATCAGCTACGCGACGCCTATCGCGCGGCGGTGGAGTGGAAGCCGGTGGAGACAATCGAGCTGCGCTACAGCTACGATCGCTCGCTGACCCGCGATACCCCGGCCTATATCGCTTATGTGCCGGCTTTCTATCCCCAGGTCATCGATCGGCCGACGGAAGGCTCCCCTGCGGTGCGCAACCTGCGCCCCAATAACGTGCTGGTGCAGGGCCACAGCCTGACCGCGAGCTGGCAGGTGAGCGACGATATCACGCTCAAGTCGCTGACCGGCTATCGCCAGCTCGATAACCGCACCGACCAGAATTACCTGACCGGCGCGGTCGGCCCCTTCCCGCTGTTCATCACCAATTTCGACCAGCATCAGCACCAGTGGAGCGAGGAGCTCCAACTGATCGGATCGACCGCCGATCACCAGCTCGAATATGTGCTGGGCGGCTATTGGTTCGACGAAAAGGCGCACAGCTTCGACACCACCATACCGGTCGGCCAACCGACGCTGGCGCGCACCGCGACCGTCCACAACACGGCCTATGCCGCTTATGGACAGGCGACGTGGCGCCCGACCTTCCTCCCCGGCGTCTATCTCACCGGCGGGCTGCGCTGGTCGCACGATGAGCGTCAGGCGACGCTGGCGCAGACCGTGATCCCCGCGGTCGGGCCGTCGATCGTGCGCGCACCGGGCGCGGGCGACAATAATTTCTCGAACGTCAGCCCGACGGTGGTGCTGGGGTACAACCTCAACCGCGACATCAACCTCTACCTCAAATATGCCAAGGGCTATAAGGCTGGCGGCTACAACCTGCGCGCCAGCACGATCGCGCGCTTCGAACAGGGCTTCGGCCCGGAATCGCTTGCTTCCTATGAGGCCGGGATCAAGTCGAGCTGGCTCAACAACCACCTGCGCGCCAACCTCGCGGTGTTCCAGTCGAACTATCACGACATCCAGGTCAACGTGCAGAGCGACCCGACCAACCCGGCGATCACCGATATCCTCAACGCCGGGCGCGCACGCATCAAGGGCGTCGAATTCGATCTGACGATGAAGCCGTCGAGCAACCTCTCGGTG
The DNA here is from genome assembly GCA_017304125.1 of Sphingomonadales bacterium. Lineage (GTDB taxonomy): Bacteria > Pseudomonadota > Alphaproteobacteria > Sphingomonadales > Sphingomonadaceae > Sphingomonas. The sequence goes on along the minus strand of JAFKLV010000127.1, from coordinate 2,590 downwards.
TCGCTCAACTATGCCTATCTCGACGCGAAATATCTGAAGATCGTGTCGCAGTCGGGCGCCGACGTCACCTCGAGCTATTTCTTCGTCGAAGCGCCGAAGAACACGCGGAGCGCGAGCGCGGAATATTATTTCCCGAAGACCTCGATCGGCACCTTCTCTGCCAATGTTCAATATTATATGCAGAGCAAGAAATACACGTCGTCGAATGATCCGCGGTATATCGTCGGCGATTACGGGCTGCTCAATGCACGCCTTACCTTGTCCGACATTCCGGTCGGCTTCGGCAAGTGGGAGCTGGCGGTCTATGCCAAGAACCTGACCGATCAGAAATATTATGCCGCGTATTTCAACACCGGGCTGCCCGGTGCGATGTTCGGCGATCCGCGCAGCTACGGCCTGCAGGTGAGCGTCGGTTTCTGATCCTGTCGGTGCCGGGCGGGAGAGAACCGCGCCCGGCACCACCAAATCCGTCGTCCCAGCGAAAGCTGGGATGACGCTGAAATCTCCAGGGAAATGCGGCGCCGTTTGCGCAGCTGATGCCATTTGCGCGATTGGCATGGCGCGCGGGCGTCAGATCGGCTAAGGGGCGCGCAACGGACGTGCCTGGCCTCTTGCTGACGGGCTGCTGCACGCTCAGCTCAAGCATGCAAAATGTCGCGCGAACAATCGCCGACGAGCCTGCGCACCCGACGGAGAAACATGCCCTTTTCGCAACTTCCGCAATCTATTGCCGGCGCCCTCGTCGGCCGCGGCTATACCCAACCTACGCCCGTGCAGGCGGCGGTGATCGAAAGCGACGCCGAGGCGCGCGACCTGCTCGTTTCGGCCCAGACCGGCTCGGGCAAGACGGTGGCGTTCGGCCTCGCCATGGCGCAGCAATTGCTCGACGCCGACGGCAATCTGCCCGCCCCCGGCGCCCCGCTGGCGCTGATCATCGCGCCGACGCGCGAACTGGCGATGCAGGTGAGCCGTGAGCTTGAGTGGCTTTATGCCCCGGCGCGCGCGCGCATCGCGACCTGCGTCGGCGGGATGGATTCCGCCCGCGAGCGGCGCAACCTGTCCTATGGCACGCATATCGTCGTCGGTACGCCGGGGCGCCTGCGCGACCACCTCGAACGCGGCGCGCTCGATCTGTCGGCGCTGGTCTGCGCGGTGCTCGACGAGGCCGACGAGATGCTCGACATGGGGTTCCGCGAGGATCTCGAGCAAATCCTCGACGCGACCCCCGACAATCGCCGCACCCTGCTGTTCTCGGCGACGATGCCGCGCCCGATCGTCGCGCTGGCGAAGCGTTACCAGCGTGATGCGCTGCGCATCTCGACGCTCGACGAGCGTCAGGGGCATGGCGACATTTCCTATCAGGCGGTCGCGGTGTCCCCGTCGGATATCGAGAATGCGGTGATTAACCTGCTGCGCTTCCACGAGGCGGAAACGGCGATGCTGTTCTGCGCGACGCGCGACAATGTCCGCCACCTCCACGCCTCGCTGGTCGAGCGCGGGTTCGCGGCGGTCGCGCTGTCGGGCGAGCATAGCCAGAACGAGCGCAACCACGCGCTGCAGGCGCTGCGCGACGGCCGCGCCCGCGTGTGCGTCGCGACCGACGTCGCGGCGCGCGGGATCGACGTCGCCAGCCTCAGCCTCGTCATCCATGTCGAGGTGCCGCGCGACGCCGAAGTGCTCCAGCACCGCTCGGGCCGCACCGGGCGCGCCGGGCGCAAGGGCACCGCGGTGCTGATCGTCCCCTTCTCGCGCCGTCGCCGGGTCGAGGGCATCCTGCGCTCCGCCCGCATCGAGGCCGAGTGGATGCCCGCCCCCAGCGCCGCATCGATCCGCGAGCGCGACCGCGATCGGCTGATCGCGCGGCTCGCCGAGCCGGTCGAGGCGACCGAGGAGGAAACCGCGCTGGCCGAACGCCTGCTCGCCGAGCAGACGCCGGAGAATATCGCGCTGGCGCTGGTCCGCGCGCATAGCCAGACGATGCCGCAGCCCGAGGAACTGATCGACCTTTCCTCGGCCGAGGGTCGCGGCGAGAAGCAGCATCGCCCCGGCTTCGACGATACCGCATGGTTCCGCACGGATATCGGGCGGCGCCAGAATGCCGATCCGCGCTGGATCCTGCCGCTGCTGTGCCGCCGCGGGCATATCACCCGCGCGGATGTCGGCGCGATCCGCATCCTCGCCAACGAGACGCATTTCGAGGTGCGCCGCGCGATCGAGGCGAAGTTCCGCGCGGCGCTGCAACGCACCGCGCGCGAGGGCGCCGAGGACGAAAGCGGCGTCCGCATCGAGCCGGCCCCGGGCGCGCCGCAGCCGGGCGCCGCTGGCAAGGTCCACAAGCCGCGCCGCACCGGCGATGCCGCGCCGCGCCACGAGGGACCGCGTCACGACGGGCCGCGCAAGCCGGGCAAGAAGTTCCCACCGCGCCACGGCGGCGGACATGGCGGCGGCAAGGATCGCCGGGCGCAGTGAAATAGCGCCCCGCGCTCTCCCCGTTCGGGCTGAGCCTGTCGAAGCCCTGTCTTTCTTCCGAGGAAGAAGTGCAGCCCTTCGACAAGCTCAGGGCGAACGGAGGGGGCGATCTACCCCTCGC
>JAFKLV010000126.1 GCA_017304125.1 Sphingomonadales bacterium | reverse complement strand
TCTGTCGTGGACGAAGAAATAGCCGTTATCGTCGGCATAGCCCGCGTCGCCGGTGTGGAGCCAGCCGCCGGCCAGCGCCTCGACCGTCGCCTCGTCGCGGCGCCAATAGCCCTTCATCACGATCTCGCCGCGGATCGCGATCTCGCCGCTCTCGCCCGCCGGCAATTCGCGGCCTTCCGTATCGAGGCCCGCGATATCGACCCCCGGCCACGGCTGGCCGCACGATTTGAGCAGCCCGCCCGCGCGATGCGCCCCCGGCGACAGATAGGAACCGGCACCCGCCGATTCGGTCATCCCGTAGAATTGCACGAAGTCGCAGCCGAACGCGGTCTGCGCGCGCGCCAGCACATCCTCGGCGATCGGCGAGGCGCCATAAGCGATGCTGCGCAGCCGCGGGAAGCGCGCCCCCGCAATCTCGGGCGTCTGCAGCATCATCAGGATCATCGCCGGGGCGAGGAAACTGTGGCTCACATCTTCCGCGACCATCGTCGAAACCGCCCCTGCGGGCGTGAAATCCTTGATCAGCACGATCCGCCCGCCCTGCATCAGCCCGGCGAAGCTGACGTTGGTGCCCGCGACGTGGAACAGCGGCATGACGATCATCACTGTCTCGCCCGCCTCATAAGCGAAGCCGTCGACCCCGGTCGCCATCTCCATGAAGCGGCGGTAATTGCGGTTGGTGAGCACCACGCCCTTGGGGCGCCCGGTGGTGCCGCTGGTGTAGAGCTGAAGCACATCGTCATCGAGCGACGGGCGCTCGGGCGAAGCCTGCCCCTCCCCGCGCGCGAGCCAGGCATCGAGCGGCATGAAATCGGGATGCGCACCATAAAGCGCGATCAATTGCGGGCGACGTGCCATCTCCGCCACCGCCTCCAGCGCGGCGGCGAAGAAATCCTCGCCGACGAACAAATGGCTCGGCGCGCCGTCATCGAGGATGAACGCGACCTCCGGCACCGAAAGCCGCCAGTTGACCGGCATCAGGCAGGCCCGCGCGCGCGCCGAACCGAAAAACAGCGGATACCAACGCGCATGATTCTTGGTGAGCACCGCGATCCGGTCGCCCGGCTGCGCGCCGTCCGCCAGCAATGCACGCGCCACTGCGTCGGTCTGCGCCTCGAGTTGAGCGTAGCTGGTGGTTTCGCCATCGAACAGGACGGCGATCTGATCGCCCCGCGCGCGCGCCTGCGCCGCCGGGATATCCGACAGACAGCGGATCGCCTCGAGATCGATCATTGGGTTTCTCCCCTCCGGTTGCGCATGCACCCTAGCAGCAGGCCGGACGTTTGCGCTAGTCCTTAGTTTACGAAGCTTTTCACCTCATGCGCGGCGCCACGCCCCGGTTAGTGCGGGGCGGATCACCAGCGCGTTGAGGTCGACCACGATATGCGCGGCGATGGCGAGCCACAACATCCCGCTGGAGAGATAGAGCAACGCGAAGATCAGCCCCATCACCCCGGTGGCGATCACCCCCGCCCAGCCCTGATACCAATGCGCCGCGGCAAACAGGATCGTGGCGAACAGCAAGCCCGCGAGCGCGCTGCCGGTGGCGAGCGTTGCGAGCAAGGGCAGCGCGAGGCGGAAGAACAGCTCCTCCGTCACCCCGGCGACCAGCGACAGCACGACGCCCCACGCCAGATCGGCGCGATCGCGCGGGAGCAGCCAGCCGAGTTCGCCGAAAATCGGCCCACGCTTGCGCTTGCGCCGCCAGTGCAGCCAGGCGAGGCCGGAGCCGATCACCGTGCCGCCGAGCGCGCCGATCAGCAGCGTCCAGCCGTCATCGGGGACGATCCATCCGGCGAGGCCGAGCATTGTCGCAAGCGAGGCGAAACTCGGCGGCATAACGGACAGCGCGCGCCATTCACCGGCCAGCGCGAGGATGATGAGCGCGGGCAGCGCGAAGCCCACCAACTGCCGCACCGCGACGGTGAGATAGGCGTGGCTTCGCCCGTCGCCGAAATCGAGCCTGAGCCGCTTCCGCGCAAACCAGCTCATCACCAGCAAGGCGACGAGCAGGAGCGCGGCGATCATCTTAAAAACTACCCGTCATTCCCGCGAAGGCGGGAATCCAGATGCGCTGCCGTTGCGATTCCGCCGCAGAGGTCCGAGCGAATGGATTCCCGCCTTCGCGGGAATGACGAGGAGAAGTCATCCCCGAACGATCGCTTACCGCTCGATGCGGTGCTCGCCCTTCACCCAGCGCACCGTGCCGGAGGAAGCGCGCATCACGACGCTTTCGGTCGTCATGCGGGTGCCGTGGCGCTTGACGCCTTCGAGCAGCGAGCCGTCGGTCGCGCCGGTCGCGGCGAAGATGCAATCGCCCTTGGCGAGATCCTTGAGGTCATATTGCCGATCGAGATCGGTGATGCCCCATTTGCGCGCGCGCGAGCGTTCGTCCTCGTTGCGGAACAGCAGGCGGCCCTTGAACTGCCCGCCGACGCAGCGCAGCGCGGCACAGGCCAGCACGCCCTCCGGCGCACCGCCCGACCCCATATAGACGTCGATCGTGGTTTCCGGGTTGGTGGTAGCGATCACGCCCGCAACGTCGCCGTCGCCGATCAGCACCACACCGCAACCGATCGCGCGCAGCTCGGCAATCAGCTTCTCGTGGCGCGGACGATCGAGCACGCAGGCCATGATCTCACGCGGGGTAACGCCCTTGGCGGCGGCGATCGCCTGAATATTCTCGGTCGGGGTCTTGTCCAGATCGAGGATATTGTCGGGATAGCCCGGCCCGATCGCCAATTTGTCCATATAGACGTCGGGTGCGTTGAGCAGCCCGCCGGCCTCGGCGATCGCCAGCACGGCCAGGCTGTTGGGGCCGGACTTGGCGCAGATCGTGGTGCCTTCGAGCGGATCGAGCGCGATGTCGATCTTCGGGCCGTTGCCGCTGCCGACCTTTTCGCCGATGTAGAGCATCGGCGCTTCGTCGCGCTCGCCCTCACCGATCACCACGGTGCCGTCCATGTCGAGGCTGTTGAGCGCCTCACGCATCGCTTCGACGGCGGCGGCATCGGCGGCCTTCTCGTCCCCGCGCCCGACCAGAGTCGAGGCGGCGATCGCGGCGGCTTCGGTAACGCGGACCATCTCAAGCACGAGAACGCGGTCGAGAACCTGACTGGCTTTGGGCATTGAGCTCCCCTTGAAAACGTCCCGCGGCGATAAAAGGCGCAGGTTGCATTGTCGAGACGGTCAATGCGCGATCCGCAGCTCCCGCGCGACCCCGATCGCGGCCAGAAACGCCGGATCGTGGCTGACGACCAACAAGGCGCCGTCAAAGTCCGCCAAGGCGCGCTCCAGCACCTCGATCGAATCGAGATCGAGGTGGTTGGTCGGCTCGTCGAGCAGCAGCAGCCACGGCGGCCGCTCTCCCGCCAGCGTACAGGCGAGACCGGCGCGCAGCCGCTCCCCGCCGGAGAGAATGCCGGCTGGCTTCAGCGCATCACGGTTGCGGAACGCGAACCGCGCGCAGGCGGCATAGGCCGCTTGCTCGTCGAGCGTCGGATTGAGCCGGCGAAAATTGGCGAGGATGCTGGCCGCGGGATCGAGCAAAGTGACGTGCTGATCGAGCATCGCCACGCGATCGGTGCGCCGCACCGTCCCACCGTCGGGATCGATCGTACCGGCGGCGATCTGGAGCAGGCTGGTCTTGCCCGCGCCGTTCGGGCCGGCGATCGCGACGCGCTCCGGCCCGCGCATCGCCAGCGACCACGGCCCGAAGCGGCGTTCGCCGCGCCGCAGCGACACGCCGTCGAGCGTCAGCACATCGGCGTTGGCGGGCAGCCCGGTCGGCGGCAGCGCGATCGACAGCGGGGTCAGCACCTCCACTTTGGTGCGCGCCTCATCCGCCTGCGCGGCGGCGTCAGCGACCAATCGCTCGTTGAGCCGCTGGCCGCGCCCGGCGCTGTTCTCCGCGCGACGCGCCATCCCGCCGGCGACGATCCGCGGCAACGACCCGCTCGCGCCAAAGGCCCGGCCGGCGCGATCGCGGCGGTCCTGCGTCTCGCGCCGCGCCTGCGCATCGCGCTTCACGTCACGCAGCCGCGCCTCGCCGCGTTCCAGCTCGGTCGCGGCGCGTTCGCGGTCGGCGCTGCGCACCGCGGCAAACTCGCTCCACCCGCCCCCGACGACGCGGATGCCGATCGGGGTCAGTTCGACGATCCGGTCCATCGCTTCGAGCAGATCGCGGTCGTGGCTCGCCACCAGCACCCCGCCGCGCCAGCCGGCGATCAGCGCCTTCACCGCGGCGCGGCCGGCGGCGTCCATATTGTTGGTCGGCTCGTCGAGCAGCAGCACGTCGGGCGCCTCGATCGCCAGCCGCGCGAGCCCGATGCGGGTGCGCTCCCCCCCGCTCAGCGTGGCGATGCCGCGGTCGAGCGCCAGTCCGGGGAGCCCCACGCTGGCCAGCGCCGCCTCGACGCGCGCCTCAAGCTCCCAGTCGGCGGTTTCGAAATCGGCCGCCTCGCCCTCGCCCGCCAGCACGCGCGCGAGCAAGGCAAGCCCGTCGCTCACGCCGAGCGCGGCGGCGACCGTCTCCCGTTCGTCCCAATGCTGGGCGAGCGTGCCGATCGTTCCGCTGCGCGCGACGGTGCCCGCCGCCGGGGGCTCGAGGCCCGCGACGATCCGCAGCAAGGTCGATTTGCCGGCGCCGTTGCGGCCGACCAGCCCGACGCGTTCGGCGCCGAGCGATAAAGTGAGATTGTCGAAAAGCCGCTGGCGATCAGGCGTTGCGGCAGAAATCGAATCGAGCGTGACGAAGGAAGGCATAAGACACCGGGCAAACGGATGAGACAAAGCGGCTGGCGTTGTTCATCCGGTGGTACACGATGCTTACTCCTTCACTTGGGTGCGCTGATTATGGCGACGGACGCGTGCGGACACAACCTCCGTCACCCCGACCTTGAGCCGGGATGACGGCGGAATTTGGTGCAGCGGTTCAGTCCCGCAGCAATTCGTTGATGCTGGTCTTCGAGCGGGTCTGCGCATCGACGCGCTTGACGATCACCGCGCAATAGAGGCCGAGGTTGCCGCCCCCGGTCGATCCCGGCACGACGACCGAATAAGGCGGCACTTCGCCGCGGAACACTTCGCCGGTCGCACGGTCGATGATCTTGGTCGAGGCGCCGAGATAGACCCCCATCGACAGCACCGCGCCCTCGCCGACGCGCACGCCCTCAGCCACTTCGGAGCGCGCGCCGATGAACGCGCCGTCGCCGATGATCACCGGATCCGCCTGCAGCGGCTCGAGCACCCCGCCGATCCCGGCGCCGCCCGACAGGTGGACGTTCTTGCCGATCTGCGCGCAGCTGCCGACGGTCGCCCAGGTGTCGACCATCGTCCCCTCGCCGACATGCGCGCCGATGTTGACGAAGCTCGGCATCAGCACCGCGCCCTTGCCGATGAACGCGCCGCGCCGCACAACGCTGCCCGGCACCGCGCGGAAGCCGGCGGTGCGGAATTCGTTCTCGGTCCAGCCGGAGAATTTCGACGGCACCTTGTCGAACCAATGCCCCGCGCCGGGGCCGTTATCGATCAGCACATTGTCGTTGAGGCGGAACGACAGCAGCACCGCCTTCTTGAGCCACTGATTGACCTGCCAGCCGCCATTGCCGTCCGGCGCCGCCACGCGCGCGGCACCCGAATCGAGCAGCGCCAGCGCGCGATCGACCGCGGCGCGCACCTCGCCGCCGGTGGCGGCGCCGATTTCCGCGCGGTTTTCCCAGGCGGCGTCGATCGTCTGTTCAAGCTCGCTGTTGCTCATAAAATTCCCTGTAGCCAATGCGTGAGATCGTGGGTGGTATAGTCGACGAAGCTGCGGTCGCTGCCCTCGGCCTGCTCCGAACCATTGTCGACCCACACCGTGGTCATGCCGATCGCCTTCGCCGGCGCGAGGTTGCGCGCCATATCGTCGACGAACAAAGATTGTGCCGGGTCGAGCCCGAAAGCGGCGCACAGCCCGGCATAGGCCGAGGGGGCGGGCTTGGGCGCGAGGTCCCTCGCGTGAATATCCGAGCACCCGGCGCGCATAAGGGCCGTCGCCGTTGGTGAAGACGAGCTTGCGCCCCGGCAGCCGCGCGATCGCCGCGGCGAGCGGCAGATTCTCCTCCAGCACGCCCATCTCGATATCGTGGACGAAATCGAGATAGTGGAGCGGATCGACCTTATGCTCCCGCATCAGCCCGGCGAGCGTGGTGCCGTGGCCGTGAAAATACGCCTTCTGGATGCGCCGCGCCTCGACCAGATCGATCCCGAGCAGGTCCGCGACATAGGCCGTCATCTTGACGTCGATCTGCGCGAACAGGTCCGCGCTCGCCGGATAGAGCGTATTGTCGAGATCGAAGATCCAGTTGCGGATCGGGGCAAGCGAAGGTGGCATCGCGGGCGCTTTAGGGCCGTAATCGGATTACGACAACGCCAGTGGGGAGGTTGCAGTTTGCAACCCGTCACGCCACATCCTGCGCCATGACCGCATTCTCCCTGCTCGATCTCGTCCCCGTGGTTGAGGGCGGCAACGTGCCGCGCTCGCTCATCAATGCCGCCGATCTCGCGCGCCACGCCGAGCGCCACGGCTACAGCCGCTATTGGGTGGCGGAACATCACGGCATGCCGGGGATCGCCTCCGCTGCCACCGCGGTGGTGATCGCGCATGTCGGGCAGGCGACCGAGACGATCCGGGTCGGCGCGGGCGGGATCATGCTGCCCAATCATGCGCCGCTGCAGATTGCCGAGCAGTTCGGCACGCTCGACGCTTTGTTCCCCGGCCGTATCGATCTGGGGCTGGGCCGCGCGCCGGGATCGGACCAGCGCGTCGCGCGCGCCCTGCGCCGCACGCTCGATACCGATCCCAATGCCTTCCCCAACGATGTGCTCGAATTGCAGAGCTATTTCGCCGACGACGGGCGCACCGGGATCAGCGCCACGCCCGGCGCGGGGGCGCGGCCCGATCTGTGGATCCTGGGATCGAGCCTGTTCGGCGCGAAGCTCGCCGCGGTGCTCGGGCTGCCCTATGCCTTCGCCTCGCATTTCGCGCCCGACGCGCTCGACGAGGCGCTGGCGCTGTACCGGCGCGATTTCCGCCCCTCGCCGCAGCTCGACCGGCCCTATGCGATGGCCGGGTTCAACGTCTTCGCCGCCGATACGCATGAGGAGGCGACATTCCTCGCCAGTTCGCAGCAACAGGCGTTCGTCGCGCTACGCACCGGCAATCCGCGGCAATTGCCCCCGCCGATCGCCGGCTATCGCGACAGCCTGCCGCCGCAACAGGCCGCGATCCTCAATCATGTCCTGCAATGCACCGCGATCGGCACCCGCGACGAAGTGGCGCGCGGCCTCGCCGCCTTCGTCGCGCGCACCGGGGTCGACGAAGTGATGCTGACCAGCATGATGTACGATCACGACGCGCGCAAACGCTCCTTCGCGCTGGCGGCGGAGGCGATGCGGGAACTGGAACCGGCGTAACCCGGGCGGGGCAATAGTCTGCCACACCCACACCGTCACCCCGGCCTTGAGCCGGGGTCCATCGGGAGGCAGACGCGGAACAAGAGGTTCTGGCCGCAGAGCTTGAGGCGCAATGGACCCCGGCTCAAGGCCGGGGTGACGGAAGGTTTTACTTCAAGCGGCGCGCGTCACGCGGGCGCGGCCGGCGGCCTTGGCGGCATAGAGCGCCTGATCGGCGCGCTTGATCACCGCTTCGATCGCTTCCGCGTCGCGCCGCTCGGCCACCCCGCAGCTCATTCGCAGGTCGAGCAGGATCTGCTCGTCGAGCGGCAGCGGGTGCCGCGCCAGCGCGCTGGCAAGCCGCTGGCAGACCGTTTCGGCATCGCTCTCGCCGGTATCGGGGAACAGGATGATGAACTCGTCCCCGCCCACGCGCGCGACGATATCGCCCTGCCGCACCCCGCCGCCGATCATTGCGGCGAAATGGATCAGCGCGCGATCGCCGGCATCGTGGCCGAACTGGTCGTTGACCTGCTTGAAGCGATCGACATCGAGCATCGCGATCGCCAGTCGGCCTTCGGGGGGGATCGCATCGATCCGCTCGTTGAAGGCGGCGCGGTTGAGCAGCCCGGTCAGCGGATCGATCGCGACCATGCGGATCAGGTCGCGCTCGCTATCCGCCAGCCGCCGCGTCAGCCGGTTGCGCGCCGACAGGCTCGCCGCGACCGGAAGGCAGGTCAGCAGCATCAGCGCGAGGAAGAATTGCAAGAGGTGCAAATGCTGCGCGGTCGACTGGCCGTGGAGCGCCGACGACGGATAGAGCAACGTGCCGACCAC
>JAFKLV010000125.1 GCA_017304125.1 Sphingomonadales bacterium | reverse complement strand
ATCCGCACCCAATTGGTCACGATCCCCGGCCTTGCCATGCCCTATCCCTCGGGCGGCAAGCAGCGCCAGATCCAGATCGACCTCGATCCGCTGGCGCTCCAGTCCAAGGGCCTGTCGGCACAGGATGTCGGCAATGCGATCGCCGCGCAGAACCAGATCAACCCGGCCGGCTTCGTCAAGATCGGCCCGACGCAATATAGCGTGCGGCTCAACAACGCGCCGGATTCGGTCGCCGGGCTCAACGACCTGCCGGTGAAGGTGGTCAATGGCGCGACGATCTACATGCGCGACGTGGCGCATGTGAAGGACGGCAACGGCCCGCAGACCAATGTCGTCCACGTCGAGGGCGGGCGCTCGGTGCTGCTCACCGTGCTCAAGAATGGCGCAACCTCCACGCTGTCGATCGTCGACGGGGTGAAGCAGGCGATCCCGCGCATCGCCGCGGGGCTGCCCGATACGCTCAAGATCCTGCCGGTCGGCGACCAGTCGCTGTTCGTGAAAGCCGCGGTGTCCGGGGTGGTCCGCGAGGGCGCGATCGCCGCCGCGCTGACCAGCCTGATGATCCTGCTGTTCCTCGGCTCGTGGCGCTCGACCGTGATCATCGCGATCTCGATCCCGCTCGCCGTGCTCGCCGCGATCGCCGCGCTGGCCGCCTTCGGCCAGACGATGAACGTGATGACGCTGGGCGGGCTCGCACTCGCGGTCGGCATCCTCGTCGACGACGCGACGGTGACGATCGAGAACATCAATTGGCATCTCGAACAGGGCAAGGGCGTCACCGAATCGATCCTCGACGGCGCGCAGCAGATCGTGACGCCGGCGTTCGTCTCGCTGCTGTGCATCTGCATCGTGTTCGTGCCGATGTTCTTCCTCCCCGGGGTCGCCGGTTTCCTGTTCGTGCCGATGGCGCTCTCGGTGGTCTTCTCGATGATCGCCTCGTTCATCCTGTCGCGCACCCTGGTGCCGACGATGGCGATGTATCTGCTCAAGCCGCACAAAGCGGGTGAGGATGCGCATGCCGCCGGCGGGCCGGCCTCGCGCAATCCGCTGGTCCGCTTCCAGCGCGGGTTCGAGGCACGGTTCGAGCGCATCCGCGCCGCTTATGGCGGGATGCTGTCGCGCGCGCTCGGCGCCCGCCGCCCGTTCCTGCTCGGCTTCCTCGCGGTGGTGCTGCTGTCGTTCGGGCTGATGCCGTGGCTGGGCAGCAATTTCTTCCCCAGCGTCGATTCCGGCCAGATCGCGCTCCACGTCCGCACGCCGATGGGGACGCGGATCGAGGATGCCGCAGCGCGCTTCGACATGATCAGCCGCACGGTGCGCGAGGTCGTCCCGGCCGGCGAACTGGGGTCGATCGCCGACAACATCGGGCTGCCGGTCAGCTCGATCAACACCGTCTACAACAACAGCGGCACGATCGGCCCGCAGGACGGCGACATCCTGATCACGCTGAAGGAAGGCCATACGCCGACCGACAAGATCGTCGCCACGCTGCGCCGCGAGCTGCCGCGCCGCTACCCCGGCACGACCTTCTCCTTCCTGCCGGCGGACATCACCAGCCAGATCCTCAATTTCGGCGCCCCGGCCCCGATCGACGTGCAGGTTTCGGGCAAGGATCAGGCCGCGGTGCGCGCTTATGCCGAAAAGCTGCTGGCGAAGATCTCGCGCATTCCCGGCCTCGCCGATGCGCGGATCCAGCAGCCCGGTCGCTCGCCGCAGCTCGACGTCAACGTCGATCGCTCGCGCGTCAGCCAATATGGCCTCACCGAGCGCGACGTGACCAACAGCCTCGGCACCTCGCTCGCCGGCAGCGCGCAATCGGCGCCGGTGTTCTTCGTCGATCCCAAGACCGGCGTGTCCTATTCGGTGATCGCGCAGGCGCCCGAATATCTGATCGGCTCGATCAATGCGCTGAGCAACGTGCCGATCTCCGGCGCGGCGGGCGCGAGCACGCAGCCGCTGGGCGGGATCGCCGGGATCAGCCGGTCGAACACCGTGCCGGTCGTCTCGCACTATAACATCCAGCCGGTGATCGATCTCTATGCCACCACGCAGGGGCGTGACCTCGGGGCGGTGTCGGGCGACGTCGATCGCGCGATCAAGTCGCTCGAAAAGGAATTGCCGAAGGGCGCCACCGTCACCATTCGCGGCCAATATGCCACGATGAACACGGCCTTTTCCGGCCTTGCCTTCGGCCTCGCCGGAGCGATCGTGCTGATCTACCTGCTGATCGTGGTCAACTTCCAGAGCTGGCTCGATCCGTTCGTGATCATCACCGCTTTGCCCGCCGCGCTCGCCGGGATCGTGTGGATGCTGTTCACCACCGGCACCACGCTGTCGGTGCCGGCGCTGACCGGGGCGATCATGTGCATGGGCGTCGCCACGGCCAATTCGATCCTGGTCGTCAGCTTCGCGCGCGAGCGGCTCGATGCGCTGGGCGATGCGACCAAGGCCGCGCTCGAGGCGGGGATGGTGCGCTTCCGCCCGGTGCTGATGACCGCGCTCGCGATGATCATTGGCATGGCGCCGATGGCGCTCGGCCTCGGCGAAGGCGGCGAGCAGAATGCGCCGCTCGGCCGCGCGGTGATCGGCGGGCTGGTCTGCGCAACGATCGCTACCCTGTTCTTCGTCCCCACCATTTTCGCGCTGGTCCACCGCAAGCGCGACGCCCGGCAACCTTCCGTCGAGATGCAGCCTGCCCATGTCTGACATGTCCCACGTCAAAGCCCTCACCGAAGCCCCGGCGCAGCCCGACGGCCCCAGCCCGCGCACGCTGAAGCGCGCCGGCATCATCGCGGGGGTCGCGGCGATCGCGATCGTCGCCGCCGGCATCGCGACGCGGATCGGCGCCACCGGCGATCTGAAGGAAGTCGCGGCGGACGCGGCGGTCCCCAGCGTCTCGGTCGTCACCCCCAAAGCGGGCGGCGCGCGCGATGCTTTGGTGCTGCCGGGCAATGTGCAGGCGCTCAACAGCGCGGCGATCTATGCGCGGACCAACGGCTATGTCAGCCGCTGGCTCGCCGACATCGGCGACCGCGTTCACACCGGCCAGCCGCTCGCGATCCTCGACGCGCCGGAGGTCGACCAGCAGCTCGCGCAGGCCAACGCCGATTATCAGACCGCGGTCGCCAACCAGAAGCTCGCCGCCACCACCGCGCAGCGCTGGAGCACGATGCTCGCCAAGGATGCGGTGTCGCGGCAGGAGGCGGACGAAAAGACCGGCGATCTCGCCGCCAAATCCGCGCTCGCCAATGCCGCGCTGGCCAATGTCCGCCGGCTGCGCGCGGTGCTCGGCTTCACCCGGCTCTACGCCCCGTTCGACGGCGTGGTGACGAGCCGCTCGGCGCAGATCGGCCAGCTCGTCGTGTCGGGCAATGCCGCCGCGCAACCCCTGTTCACCGTCTCCGACGTGCGGCGGATGCGGATCTACGTCCGCGTGCCGCAGGGCTATTCGGCGCAGGTCCATCCGGGGATGGAGGCCAGCCTGTCGCTGCCCGAATATCCCCAGCGCAGCTTCGCCGCGACGCTGACCCGCAGCGCCGGCGCGGTCGACGCGCAATCCGGCGCGGTGCTGGTCGAGCTGCAGGCCGCCAACCCCGACGGCGCGCTGAAGCCCGGCGCCTTCGCGCAGGTTTCGTTCAAGGTCGGCGCGGGCGGCGGCAATGTGCTGAGCGTGCCGGGCAGCACGATCCTCTATGGCAACAACGGCCCGACCGTCGCGGTGGTCGACGGCAGCGGCCGGGTGACGGTGAAGCCGGTCACGATCGCCAGCGACGAGGGCAAGACGGTGGCCATTTCCAGCGGCCTCGCCCCCGGCGACCGCGTGGTCGACAGCCCGCCCGACGCGATCCACACCGGCGATCATGTCCGCGTGCAGAATGCGGGCAAGGGCGCGGCGCATGCGGGGTAAACGCGCGGGCCTGTCGCTCGCTGTCGTCGCCTTGCTCGGCGGATGCTCGATGGCCCCGGCCTATCGCCCGCCGGCGATCGCGGCGCCCACCGCCTATAAGGAAGTGCCCGGCTGGACCGCCGCCACCCCGCTCGACGCCGCATCGCGCGGCGCGTGGTGGGCAGCGTTCAACGACCCCATTCTCGACGATCTCGAAACCCGCGCCGCCGCCGCCAGCCCGACGCTCGCTGCCGCGCTGGCGCGCTATGACGCGGCGCGCGCGACGGCGCGGGTCGACAATGCCGATCTGTTCCCGACGATCGGCGCCAGCGGGCAGGCCGGACGCCAGCGGCTCTCCGCCAATCGTCCGCTGACCAACGGCACCGCCAGCACCTATGACAATTATGTCGTCGGCGGCGCGTTGAGCTACGAAATCGACCTGTGGGGCCGGGTGCGCAACAAGGTCGCCGCGGCGCGCGCCGATGCCGCGGCGAGCGCGGGCGATCTCGCCTCGGCGCGCCTGAGCCTGCAGGCGGCGGTAGCCGATGCCTATGCCCGGCTGCGCGGGCTCGATGCCGAGGCCGATCTGCTGCGCCGTTCGGTCGATGCCTTCAACCGCGCCTATGAACTGACCGCGACGCGCCACGACGGCGGGCTCGCCTCCGGGGTCGACGTCAACCGCGCGCGCACCGTACTGTCCAATGCGCGCGCGCAAATCTCCGCGGTCGCCAGCCAGCGCGCCGCGACCGAGCATGAGATTGCCGCGCTGATCGGCGCGGTCGCCTCGGACTTCACCGTCGCGCCGCGCATCCAGCCGCCGGGGACGCTCGCGGTCCCCGCCGAAGCGCCCTCCGCCTTGCTCCAGCGCCGGCCCGATATCGCTGCGGCGGAACGACGGATGTTCGCCGCTAATGCGCGGATCGGGGTGGCGCGCGCCGCGTTCTTCCCGACGCTGTCGCTCGGCCTTTCCGGCGGGTGGCAGACGACCGGCCCGTCGCTGCTGTCCACCCCCAGCGCCTTCTGGGGGCTGGGGCCGCTGGTGTCGGCGCTGACCCTGTTCGACGGCGGGCGCCGCCGCGCCGAGGTCGGCCTGTCGCGCGCGCAATATGACGAAGCGGCGGCGGATTATCGCGACACCGTGCTCGGCGCATTCCGCCAGGTCGAGGATGCGCTCGCCGCCGGGCGCTATCTCGCGACCCAGGCGGTCGAGCAGCGCGACGCCGCCACCGCGGCGCAGCGCACCAGCGACCTTGCGCTGACCCGCTATCATGACGGGGCCGCGGACTATCTCGAGGTGGTTACCGCGCAGACCGAGGCGCTCGATTCCGAACGCGCGCTGATCGCGGTGGAGACCAGCCGGATGCGCGCCGGCATTGCGCTGGTGAAGGCGCTGGGCGGGGCGCCGACCGCCTGATAGGAGTCGCGCTTTCCAAAAAACGGGGAGCAACACGGGATGCGCGGAATCGGCCAGTTTCTGGGGGCAATGTTGATGGCGGCGGCGGCCTTCCCGCTCGCTGCCGGCGCGGATGAGGCCAAGGCGAAGCCCGCGCCCGCCCCGGCACAACGCTGGTCGATCGCGATCCACGGCGGCGCCGGCGTGATCCCGCGCGGCTCGCTGACGCCGGAGCAGGAGCGCGCTTATCGCCAGGGGCTGACCGATGCGCTCGCCGCCGGCTCGGCGGTGCTCAAGCGCGGCGGCACCAGCCTCGACGCGGTCGTCGCGGCGGTGAAGGTGCTGGAGGATAATCCGCTGTTCAACGCCGGACGCGGCGCGGTGTTCGACGCCGAGGGCAAGAACCAGCTCGACGCCGCGATCATGGACGGCACGACGCTGCGCGCCGGCGCGGTCGCCGGGGTCAGCGCAACCAGGAACCCGATCACGCTGGCGCGCGCGGTGATGGAACATAGCGAGCATGTGCTGCTGAGCGGCGCCGGGGCGGATCAGTTCGCGCGCGAACAGGGCATCGAGCAGGTCGACCCGTCCTATTTCCGCACCGAGAAGCGCTGGCAGGAATATCTCACGTGGAAGACGAGCCACGATCGCGCCGCGCTCGATCCGACGCATCGCTTCGGCACGGTCGGCGCGGTGGCGGTCGACGCCAGCGGGCATCTCGCCGCCGCCACCTCGACCGGCGGGCTGACCGGCAAGCGCTGGGGGCGGATCGGGGATTCG
>JAFKLV010000124.1 GCA_017304125.1 Sphingomonadales bacterium | reverse complement strand
CGACATCGGTGAACAGCAGGTGATGCTCACCCGGCAGCAGCTTGATGAGTTGCTCGATCGCTGGGCCAGCCGCGCCGTTCCCCGCATCCCAGCCGAGGCGCAGCCCCCCTGCGCAGCCGGCGGCGACGCGACGGACATAACGGTCGAGCACTTCTGCATTGGTGACTCGCCCGCTGCCCGTTTCCCAATCGCCGGCTTCGGCGATCCGCGCGAGATCGCGGATCGCCGCGCCGAATATCGGGCGGCAGCGATGCAGCATCTTGAAGCCGTTGTGATCGCCGGGATTGTGGCTGCCGGTTACCTGGATGCCGCCGTCCACCTCTAGCGTCGCGGCGGCGTGATAGAGCATCGGCGACGGGCCGAGCCCGGTGCGCACGATATCGACCCCGCTCGCCGCCAGCCCCTCGACCAGCGCCGCCTCCAGCACGGGAGAGGTCAGCCGCCCGTCATAGCCGACCGCGACCGCGTGGCCGCCCGCGCGACGGATCATCGTGCCGAAACTGCGCCCCAGCGCGGTCGCGTCGGCCGGGCCGAGCGTGCGCCCGACGACACCGCGAATATCGTAATCGCGCAGGATAGAGGGGGCGAAACGGTGCGCCATTACCGAGGCTTAGGTTGAGGAAGCCGGTGCGTCAAAACCAGTCTTGCGCGCGGTGGCCGGACGCTAGCTTGCGCGATCGACCAGCAGATCGCGCGCCGCGTTGAGCGCCCGCGCGCGATCGGGCGAGCCGCCGCGATCGGGATGCGCGTCGGCCATCAGCCGGCGATGCGCAGTGCGAATCGCCTCGTCATCGGCATTTTGCCCGACCCCGAGCAAGGCGCGCGCCGCCTGTCGCTCCGCGCCTTCCGGCGGGGCGCTACGGCGTGGCTTGGGCCTGGGCTTGAGGCCGAGCGCGTCCTTCCACAGCCGCCACCCGGCATAAGCGACGAGCAGGGCAAGGATGAACTTCGCCATCAGGCGAACAGCGGCATCGCCGGCTCGGGCAATGCGAGCCCGGCCATCATCTCACGCAATTCCTGTCGTGCGGCGACATGGCTGAGGCCCATCGCGCCGAATTCCTTGGCATCCAGCATCGTCAGCCCGGCGGGGAACAATTCGCGATAGATCACGCGCTCGCCCAGCCCGGGGATGATGCGGAAGCCGACTCGCTTGGAAAGCTGATCGAGCGCATCCGACACGCGGCGCATGTTGCGCGCCTCGATATGCTGGAGGCGGTTGCGCAGCACCACCCAGTCGATCGTCGTGCCGTCGGCCTTGGCGCGCGCCTTGCGCGCTTCCCAGATCAGCTCCGAATAGAAGCTCGGGCGGGTGACCTTGAAGGTTTCGGGGTGAACCTGCCCGATCAGGTCGAAATCGATGAAGCTGTCGTTCATCGGCGTGACCAGCGAATCGGCGCGCGAGGCGGCGATACGCGCCACCGGATCGTCGCGCCCCGGCGTGTCGATCACCAGATAGTCGCTGCCCTCGGCCAGTTCGTCGAACAAGGATGCGAAATTGCCGTCTTCGTTGCCATCGCCGGTGGCATGACGTGGGACGGCCAGCTCGGCACCGGTGCGCTTCACGGTTTCGGCGCGATTGTCGAGATAGCGGCCCATCGTGCGCTGGCGATGATCGAGGTCGAGGCAGGCGACTCGCGCGCCCTGCGCCGCCAGCGCGATCGCGACGTGCACCGCGGTGGTCGATTTGCCAGTCCCGCCCTTCTCATTGGCGAAGACGATGACGTGGGTTTGTCCGTTACCGCTGGGCAATTGGTCGAATCCCTTGTTGACCTCTGAATGGCCATCCATAGAAGCCCGGTCCGTCAAGGACGAGGGGGTAAAGATTAGTGTTGACCGTTCGTGACCTGACCGCGTTGCGCGATGCGGTGAGGGAGTTCCGCGCCGAGGGGCTGCGCGTGGCGCTGGTGCCGACGATGGGTGCGCTCCACGCCGGGCATATCGCATTGGTGGAGGCGGCCAAGCGCCCGGGCACGAAGGTCGTCGCATCGATCTTCGTCAATCCGCGGCAATTTGGCGCGAACGAGGATCTGTCCCGCTATCCGCGCCGCGAGATGGCCGATCTGACGATGCTGACCGAGGCCGGCTGCGATGTCGCCTGGCTGCCGAATGTCGAGACGATGTATCCCGAGGGATTCGCCAGCAACGTCCATGTCGACGGCGTGACCGAGGGGCTCGACGGCGCCTCGCGCCCCGGCCATTTCGACGGCGTGGCGACGGTGGTGTCGAAGCTGTTCAATCAGGTCGCGCCCGATGCGGCCTATTTCGGCGAGAAGGATTACCAGCAGCTGCAGGTGATTCGCCGGATGGTCGCCGACCTCGATTTCGATATCGAGATCGTCGGCGTGCCGACCCAGCGCGATGACGATGGGCTCGCGCTCTCCTCGCGCAATATCTACCTCGACGAGACCGAGCGGCAGAAGGCGGTGGCGCTGCCGCGCGTGCTGGGCGTCGCGGCGCGTGCGATCGGGCGCGGCGATGATGCCGTCGCGGCTCTCGCCGAAGCCGAGGCGAGCCTGACGGGCGCGGGCTTCACGGTCGATTATGTCGCTTTGGTCGATGCCGAGACGCTCGAGTCGAACCCGGCGCCCGGTCGCCCGCGGCGGCTGCTCGCCGCGGCGCGGATGGGGGCGACTCGCCTGATCGACAATATCGCGGTCGAAGAGGTCTAAAGAGCCGCCGCTCTACCGTTCGCCCTTCGCCCAGCGCGGGGCGAACGGATCATTTTGTACAACGCGGAAACGTCCTTAACGTCGTTAACCAATTTTGAACGACCGGCGCTGCACGCTGTCCTCGGTTCGGTGAGTCACCGATTTTGGGGGCGTGAGATGGGAAGCAGTCTCAAGAGCGCAAGTTTTCTGGTCGAAAGCCGGCTGCACGATGCAGCGCGGGGGGATTGTACGGCGTGTTATGACCTTGGCGTCGCCTATTCCACAGGCACGTCGGGGGTGTGTTTCGATCTGATCGAGGCGCACAAATGGTTCAATCTCGCGGCGATCGCCGGCGACGAAGCGGCACAGGCCGCGCGCGCCGAAATCGCCGGAGACATGACCGCGCGCGAAATCGCGATCGCGCAACGCGCCGCGCGCGACTGGCTCGGCATCAACCGCGCACAGGCAGCCTGACCGGCATTGTCATCCCGGCCTTGCGCCGGGATCCATTGCGCCTCAGGCGCCGTGGCCAGCGCCTCTTGTCCTGCGCCAGCCTCCCGATGGACCCCGGCGCAAGGCCGGGGTGACGGAGGGCGGGGCGCTCGACCCCCGTGTCCTCGCGAAGGCGGGGACACGAAGCGTCAGGCGATCACTTCTTCGCCGCAGCCGCCTTTTTCGCGGGCGCCTTCTTGGCCGGCGCCTTCTTCTTCGGTGCGGCCTTCTTCTTGCCCTTGGCCGGTGCCGCTGCGCGGGCGTCGATCAGCTGCGCGGCTTCCTCCAGCGTCAACTGGTCGGGCGCGATCGTCTTGGGCAAGGTCGCATTGGTCGTGCCGTCGGTGACATAGGGGCCGTAGCGCCCCTCCATCAGCTTGATCTCGGCCTCGGTGCGCGGATGCGCGCCGAGCACCTTGAGCGGCTCGCGGCTGCCGCCGCGCTGCGGTCGCCCGCCGCCCGCCGCCGCCTCGGCCAGCTTGACCACCGCGGCGTTCATCCCGGTCTCGAACACCTCGGCGGTCGATTGCAGCCGGGCGTACTTGCCGTCATGCGCCAGATACGGCCCGTAGCGCCCGATCGAGGCGGTGATCGGGTTGCCGCTGTCGGGATGCGCGCCGATCGTGCGCGGCAGGCTCAGCAGCTTGAGCGCCCATTCCAGATCGAGCTCGCCGATATCCTTGGGGATCGACGCGCGCTTGGCGTCCTTGCCCTCGCCGAGCTGGATATAGGGGCCGAACCGCCCCGATTTGCGCTCCACCTCAAGCCCGGTTTCGGGATCGCGGCCGAGCGATTCGGGGGCGCTGCTCTCGCCCTCGCTGCCGCCCGGCTGGGCGAAGCGACGGGTGAATTTGCACTCGGGGTAATTGGAGCAGGCGATGAACGCGCCGAACCGCCCGCCGCGCAGCGCCAGCTTGCCGTCGCCGCAATTGGGGCAGGCGCGCGGATCGCCACCGTCGGCGCGCTCGGGGAACAGATAGGGCGCGAGGAACTGATCGAGCGCGACGGTGATGTCCGACGGCTTCTGTTCCATCACCTCGGCGGTGCGCGGTTTGAAATCGCGCCAGAACGCCTCCAGCACCGCCTGCCATTGCGCGCGGCCGCCGGAGATATTGTCGAGTTCCTCCTCCAGCTCGGCGGTGTAATCGAACCCGACATAGCGTTCGAAGAAGCGTTCGAGGAACGCCGTCACCAGCCGCCCGCTCTCCTCGGCGAAGAAGCGGTTCTTCTCGACGCGGACATAGGCGCGGTCCTTGAGCGTCTGGATGATCGAGGCATAGGTCGACGGGCGACCGATGCCCAGTTCTTCGAGCCGCTTGACCAGCGAGGCTTCGGAGAAGCGCGGCGGCGGCTGGGTGAAATGCTGCTCGGCGTCGACCGCTTTCCTGGCCGGCGCATCGCCCTCGCGCATGCGCGGCAGGCGGCGCGCATCATCGCCCTCGGCGTCGTCGACGCCTTCCTCGTAGAGCGCGAGATAGCCGGGGAACAGCACGACCTGCCCGGTCGCGCGCAGGATGTGGCGCCCGGTGCCCTCGGCCAGCTCGATCGTGGTGCGTTCCATCCGCGCCGAGGCCATCTGGCTCGCCAGCGCGCGCTTCCAGATCAGCTCGTAGAGCCGGGCATGATCGCCCGAGCCGACGCGGTCGCGCGCAAAATCGGTCGGCCGGATCGCCTCGTGCGCTTCCTGCGCGTTCTTCGCCTTGGTCTGATATTGGCGGGGCTTGTCCGGCACATAGCTCGCATCATAGCGATCGGCGACGGCGCGGCGCGCGGCGGAGATGGCGGAACCGTCCATCTGCACGCCGTCGGTCCGCATATAGGTGATCGCGCCGTCCTCGTAGAGCGCCTGCGCGATCCGCATCGTGTGGCTGGCCGAGAAGCCGAGCTTGCGCGCGGCCTCCTGCTGCAGCGTCGAGGTGGTGAAGGGGGGCGGCGGGTTGCGCGTCGCCGGCTTGGTCTCGACCGACTGGACCGCGAAGCGCCCGGCCTCGACATCGGCCTTGGCGCGCTTGGCGGTGCCCTCGTCGCCGATCGACAGGCGATCGAGCTTCTTGCCGTCCCACTGGACGAGGCGCGCGGCGAATGGCGTGCCGTCCTGCTCCATCGTCGCGGTGACCGACCAATATTCCTGCGAGCGGAACAATTCGATCTCGCGCTCGCGATCGACGATCAGCCGCAGCGCGACGGATTGAACGCGCCCGGCCGATTTCGCCCCCGGCAGCTTGCGCCACAATACGGGGGAGAGCGTGAAGCCGACGAGATAATCGAGCGCACGGCGCGCACGATAAGCGTCGATCAGATCGGTATCGAGCTCGCGCGGCGCGGCCATCGCCGCGGTGACCGCGGGCTTGGTGATCGCGTTGAAGGTCACGCGCTCGACCTTGTCGGGCAGCGCCTTGCGGTTCCTGAGCACCTCGCGGACGTGCCACGAGATCGCCTCGCCCTCGCGATCGGGGTCGGTGGCGATGATCAGGCGATCGGCCTTTTTCGCTTCGTCGGCGATCGCCTTGAGCTGCTTGGCCTTATCGGCGTAATTTTCCCATTCCATCGCGAAGCCCTGATCGGGATCGACCGATCCGTCCTTGGGCGGCAGATCGCGGACATGGCCGTAGCTCGCGAGAACGCGATAATCGGCGCCGAGATATTTCTCGATGGTTTTCGCCTTGGCGGGCGATTCGACGATGACAAGTTGCATTGCGCTGGACGTTATCCCTCACACGTATACGCGCGAGGGTGGAGAAACCCCGCGGGGCCCGTCAAGAGCGTGGCGTCGCGCGCCATGCCAGGAAGAAGCCGAGGCCGAGGATCAGGTCGATCACCCCGAAGGGCAGCAGGAAGGCCGGCGCGCGTCCCTGCGCATAGAGGATCGCGACCGGCACGCCGAACACCAGCTTCTCCAGCACCGTCACCGGCATCAGCGCG
>JAFKLV010000123.1 GCA_017304125.1 Sphingomonadales bacterium | reverse complement strand
CCTCCGAAGATATGAAGATCATCCTTTACGCGCTGAAGCTGATCTTCGATCAAACGCTGCTTACTTGCTTCAACGAGAGCTCCGCCATAGAAGTGAGAAAAGAACTGCCCTTTGGCATCCGATTCGTCACAATAGATGATGTAGCGCTTGGTCATGGAGCCCCTTTTAATTCGGAGCATAGCGCCGGCATGAGCCGCAGCAAGCGGCGACTCTCTTATTGTTACGATTCTGGTGGAAGAAACGGGTTGCGGCTTTTTCTACGATTTTCGCAAGCGCTATATCGTCGACGACGGAACATGATTCGGCCGCCGACGCATGCGCGCCGGCGGCCGTCAGATTCGCTTACCAGAAGAAGTTGCGCATCACGTCGACGACGATGCCGCGGCGATAATCGATCAGCAGCACGTCATTGTAATGGCGCACCCAGCGCGTGTAGGGCCGCGCCGGCGGCAGGCGATAGCGCCACGGGTCGGCGATCCAGTAACGCTGGCCGTAATAATTCGGCGCGATGCGGACGCCCGCGCGGAACGATTGATAGCGGAACGGCGCGTTCCAATTGCCGCGCGCGTAGAGTGAGCGATTCTGATCGCGCCAGCCGCGCCAGTCGTCACGGCCCCAGGCGTGGTTGCGGTCGTCGCGCAGATTCTGCCGCGCATCGCGCAGATCGCGCTGCTCGCGGCGGACATCGTGCCGGTCGCCATAGCGCCGCGCCTGATCCAATTGTTGCTGCTGTTCGCGGACATCGCGCCGATCACGACGCAGATCGTCGTTGGTCTGGGCCGAGGCGATCGCCGGAAACGCCGTCGCCGCCATCAGAACCCCGATGATCAACTTGCGCATCTCATTCTCCTTATACTCGCTGGCGAGCGGCACAAAGCCGCGCCGCCACATCCCGGCTTATCGACGGGCACCGCTGAACCGACCACGAACGGCACAGTCAGCAACGAGCAAGGTAACGAAATCACTTCATAATATCGCGCCGGCCGGCGGCTTACGCGCGATCGGCTGAACGAACGTGCAGCAGACATGACAAAGCGCCGCCGATCCTGCGCGCGCAGCACCGGCGGCGCTTGGCCGAGCGTCAGGAGATGCCGTGGTTACGGCGTGTCGCGACCGCCGCCACCGCCGCCGCCCGGAATCGCGCCGACCGTGCCGATATTGCCGAACAGATCCTGGAAGAAGCCGCGCCTGCGGCCGAGCGTCGGCGTCGTCTTCTTCATCGGGGTGACGCTGGCGATCTGCTCCATCCCCGAACGGCGCACCGCGCTGACATTGCCGTTGCGATCGAAGCTGATCTGCATCGTCAGCTGCTCATGCGGCTTCGGATTGTTGAACGCATAATTGCGGCTGTCGCGCGAGATATAATACCAGTCGCCCTGGTTGAACTGCGCCGCGAAAGTGGGGTGCCCGAGCGTGGCGAGCACCGATTCGCGGTTGTCGACCCCGGGCTGGATCGAGTTCACGAGGTCGGCGTCGACGATATAGCCCTGATGCGACCGGAGCGAGGTGCAGCCGGAAAGCGCGATCCCGGCAGCAAGCGCGACGATCAGAAAGGGTGGGCGCATGGATACTCCGCGAACAGTGAACCGCACGGGCACGTTGCGTCCGCGGGCGAACGCCTCAATATGCCGGGGCGAACATCGACACAAGAACATCGACTCTGGGCAAGGACAAGGGCAAGCGTGGGATTCCTCGACAGGTTCCGTAAGGCAGCGCGGCAGGACGTGGCGGCGGTGCCGCTTTATCAGTCAGTAGTGGCGCGCGCGCGCCAGCCGCATTGGTATCTCGACGGCGCGGTGCCGGACACGCTCGACGGCCGCTTCGACATGGTCGCTGCGGTCACCGCCTTCGTGCTGATGCGGCTGGAGGATGAGCCCGATGCGGCACAGCTCATCGCCGATCTCACCGAGCGGTTCATCGACGATATGGATGCGCAGATCCGCCAGATCGGCTTTGGCGACATGGTGGTCGGCAAGCAGGTCGGGCGGATGATGGGGATGCTCGGCGGTCGGCTCGGCGCCTATCGCACCGGGGTGAGCGACGGCGATCTCGATACGCCGCTCGCGCGCAACCTCTATCGCGGCGTCGATCCGGCGCCGGCGGCAGTGGCCTATGTCGGCGCGCGACTGCTCGAATTCCATGCCGCGCTGAAGGCGACCCCGATCGAGGCGATCGAACGCGGAGAATTGCCGTGAGCGCCCCCGAATTTCCGCGCCCCGAGCGGCTCGATATGATCGGCGAAGCGCCGCGGACGGTGACGATCAACGCCGATGCCGACGAGCGTCGGCGACTCGCCGGGCGCTTCGGGCTGCTCGCGATCGAGCGACTCGATGCGACCTTCGCGATCCGCCGCTACGCCGCCGGGATCGTGGCCGACGGACGGGTCAGCGCGGCGGTGACACAGGCCTGCACGGTGACGGGCGACCCGTTGCCGGCGACGATCGACGAGAAAGTGACGTTGCGCTTCGTCCAACCCGGCTCGTCCGACGAGGAAATCGAGCTGGGCGAGGATGCGCTCGACACGATCGAGATCGAGGGCGGCGCGATCGATCTGGGCGAGGCCGCGGCGGAGACGATGGCGTTGGCGCTCGATCCCTATCCGCGCGGCCCGCGCGCGGCGGCGGCATTGCGCGAGGCGGGCATCACCGATGAGGGGCCGAGCGGCCCGTTCGGCGCGCTCGCCGCGCTTAAGGACAAATTGGGGAAGAATTAATGCCGGTCTGGCCCGAGCGACACATCCACGTCGCGCGGGCGGACGAAACGGGTGAGCCGCGCGCGGCCCGGCGCGGCATCGGCCCAATGATCGATATCGAAGGTCAGCTCGGCGAGCGTCGCGGTGGGATATTTTTCCTCCACCTCCTCGCGCAGCCCGCCCCCCTCCGGGACGAGCAGCAGGACGAGGTCTTCCAGCCCCGGATTGTGCCCGATCAGCATCAGCCGCGAGGCATCGGCCGGGGTTTCGCGCACCACGTCGAGCAACGTCCCCGACGAGGCAAGATACATCCGCCGGTCCCACGCCGGATAGAGCGGCGCGCCATAGCCCGCGCTGACCGCCTCGATCGTCTCGACCACCCGCACCGCGGGCGAGGCGACGACATGATCGAAGGCGAGGCCGAGCGATTTCAGATGCCGCCCCATCGTCTGCGCGGCGCGGCGCCCCTTGGCGTTGAGCGGACGATCGAAATCGCGCGCGACCGGATCGTCCCACCCGGACTTGGCGTGGCGCAGCAGCGTCAGCGTCTTCACGGGCGGGCAAACTCCGGTCTTCTCAAATCTCGGGAGCCGCCTCATGCCCCAGACGGGCGCCGGAGGAAAGACGCTGCCGCACCCGCGCGATCGCTTCGTCGAGCGGGACGCGCACAATCGTCACCCCCGGCGGGAAGGCGCTGAGCAGCCGCGACGGCATCGCCGCCGACAGCAGGACGAAGGCGCCGCGATCCTGCGCCGAGCGAATCAGCCGCCCGAATGCCTGCGCCAGCCGGGCGCGGACGATGCGATCGTCATAGCCGCTGCCCCCGCCCGCCAGCCGCCGCGCGGCGTGGAGCACGCTCGGCTTGGGCCACGGCACCCCCTCCATCACCACCAGCCGCAGCGACGTGCCGGGCACGTCGACGCCGTCGCGCAGCGCATCGGTGCCGAGCAACGAGGCGTGCGGATCGTCGCGGAAGATATCGACCAAGGTGCCGGTATCGATCGGATCGACATGTTGCGCGTGGAGCGGCAGCCCGGCGCGCGCCAAGCGATCGGCGATCGCGGCATGCACGCCGCGCAACCGGCGAATCGCGGTGAACAACCCCAATGTACCCCCGCCCGCCGCCTCGATCAGCCGCGCATAAGCGTTGGCCAGCCCGGCCTGATCGCCGCGCTTCACATCGGTGACGATCAGCACCTCGGCGGCGTCGGCATAATCGAACGGACTGGCCGCCTCGAAGCGCGTCGCCGGCAGCGCGAGGTGCGGCGCGCCGACCCGCGCCTCGGCGGTCGCCCAATCGCCCCCCGCGGTCAGCGTCGCCGAGGTGACCAGCGCGCCATGCGCGGGGCGCAGCACGGTCGCGGCGAACGGCCGCGTCGGATCGAGCCAGCGGCGGTGGAGCCCGATATCGAATTCGCGCCCCTCGATGCGATCGACCGCGAGCCAGTCGACGAAATCCGCATCGGCCGGCCCGCCGACCCGCGCGAGCAGGGAGAGCCACGCCGCCACCGTCTCGGCGCGCCAGCCGAGCGAGGCGATCGCCCCCTCGATCCGCGCGCGCGCCTGCCCGTCCATCCAGTCGGGCGCCTCGTCGAGCACCGCTTCGAGCCGTTTGCCGAGCGTGACCAGCGGGCGCAGCAGCCCGTCGAGCGCGTGCGCCGCCGGCGCGGCGGCATCGATCAGCGCCGGGGTCGGCGCGGCGATCTCGGTCTCCAGCCAGTAACCCGCATCGCCCGGCTGTTCGGAACGGGCATAGACCAGCCCGCGCACCGCCGCGAGCAACGCCTCGATCGCGCCGAACGGCGCGCCTTCCGCGACACGCCCGAGCCAGCCGTCGCTGGCCAGCGCCTGCGCCGCATTGACCGCATCGCCGATCGCGCGGCCGCCCGCCTCGTCATAGCTCGCGACATCCGACAAACGCGCCGCCAGCCCGCGCCGTCGCCCGCGGCTGCCGCCCTCCGGGCCGAGCAGCCAGCGGCGCAGCTCGATCGTCTCCTGCCCGGTCAGCGCGGTCGCGAACATCGCGTCGGCGGCGTCGAACAGATGATGGCCTTCGTCGAACACATAGCGCGTCGGGCGGGTCGCCGATTCGCGCCCGCGCGCCGCATTGACCATCACCAGCGCATGATTGGCGATGACGATATCCGCCTCGACCGACGCGCGCGCCGCATGTTCGATGAAGCATTTCCGATAATGCGGGCAGCCGGCATAGACGCATTCGCCGCGTCGGTCGGTCAGCGCCGCGGTGCCGTTGCGGCGGAACAAGGTGACGAGCCAGCCGGGCAGATCGCCCCCCACCATATCGCCGTCGGCGCTATATGCCGCCCAGCGCGCGACCATTTGCGCGAGGATCGCCGCGCGCCCCGAAAAGCCGCCCTGCAGCGCATCTTCGAGATTGAGCAGGCAGAGATAATTCTCGCGCCCCTTGCGGGTGACGACGCGCGCCTTGCGCACCGCCGCATCGGGATGAAGCCGCACGGTTTCGTGCGCGAGCTGGCGTTGCAGCGCCTTGGTATAGGTGCTGATCCACACCGCGCCCTGCGCCTGCTCCGCCCATAACGAGGCGGGGGCGAGATAGCCCAGGGTCTTGCCGATCCCGGTCCCCGCCTCGGCGAGCACCAGATTGGGCGAATCGCGCGTAATGCGCGGGGCGAAGGCGCCCGCCGCCGCCTCGGCATAAGCGCGCTGGCCGGGGCGCGGCTCGCGCGTCGCGCCGGTCAGCCGGGTCAGCCGCTCGCCCACCTCCCCGCCGTCGAGCGTCACGACACGCGGCATCGGGCGCGGCGCGGCTTCGTCCCATTCGGGGAGGCGCGAAAACAGCCAGCGCTCGGCGCCGCGCGGGCGGGCGATGCGATCGGCGAGCAGCGGCGCCCATGGCCAGCGCAGCCGGAACAGCGTTTGCGCCGCGGTCCACGCCCCCTCGCGCTCGGGCCACTCGCCTTCGGGAATCGCCAGCAGCCGCAGCGCCGCGTCGCGCAGGAAGGGCGCGATCGCGGCATCATCGGCCGGCACGTCGAGCCCGGTGGCGGCGGCCAGTCCCTTCGGCGTCGGCACCATGAAGCGCGCCGGGCGGAGGAAAGCGAACAATTCGAGCAGATCGAGCCCCGACAGATCGGCATAGCCGAGTCGCTGGCCGATCAGGGCTGAGTTGAGCAGGATCACCGGGGTATCGGCGGCGATGCGGATCGCCTCGCCCCGGCCGATCGCGCGCACTTCTTCCTCATAAGCGATCCACACGCCCGAATGGCTGGCGTGAAGCGCGGGATAAGGGAAAGCCGTCACGCCGCTGCGATTAGAACAGAGCAGCAACCTGCGCCACCCCGGCGGCGGCGCGCCGGTCGCACACCGCGGCGGAGAATTCCCGGCAGGCGATAGCCGCGCTGCGTCGATCGTAC
>JAFKLV010000122.1 GCA_017304125.1 Sphingomonadales bacterium | reverse complement strand
GGCACACTTCGGCGTGAAGCTCGCGATAGGTGAAGCGCCTGGGCGCCTCGGCGGGATCATCGGGCTCCCAGATGATCGCGATCTGGTCGCCGCGCGTCGCGAGATGGCGGTCGAGGCAATTGGCGGCGACGTTGAGCACGCCGTCCTTGAACCATTCGATGCGGAAATCGGCTTCGTCGAACGAGCAATCACCCGCGACGGTGGGGGCCTTCACCCAATCGAGTCGCTTCGCCTGTTCCAGCCAGAATGCGTCCGAATCAGTGACGCTCGCGCGGTACATTGCGTCATATTGCGCGCGGTTTACCTTGGCGGCCTCGGCCCAGGCGGCGGGAACGGGGTAAAGCCCCTGATCGGACATGCCACTCTCCTCTGTCGCGCGCCCGTTAACCGACGCGCGGGCCGGCGACAACTTGGCAGAAGATCGGTTTCGCCGTAAAACCAAATGCGTTCGCTGATGCGTTCGACAGAGAGGGGGAATGCCATGGCCGGCACCGTGCTCGTCACCGGAGGGAGCGGCTATATCGCCGGCTTCCTGATCCGCCAGCTCGTCGAGCAGGGCTGGACGGTCAACACCACGATCCGCAATCTCGCGAAGGAACAACAGGTTCGCGCCACGCTCGGCGTCGCGCCGGAGCGGCTGCGCTTCTTCGCCGCCGATCTGGAGCAGGATGCGGGCTGGGCGGAGGCGATGGCCGGGTGCAGCCATGTCGCGCATGTCGCCTCGCCCTTTCCAGCGGGGGCGGTGAGCGACGAGATGCTGATCCCGCCCGCGCGCGACGGCGCGCTGCGCGCCTTGCGCTTCGCGAAAGCGGCGGGGGTGCAACGCTTCGTGCTCACTTCGTCGGTGGCGGCGCTGGCTTACGGTCATCCGCCTGCCAATGGCGTCGCCTTCACCGAGCAGGACTGGACCGACATCAATGCGCCGGGGGTGGGGGCCTATATCAAGTCCAAGACCGTCGCCGAGCGCGCTGCGCGCGACTGGATGGCGGAGAATGGCGCGGGGATGGAATTCTGCTCGGTCAATCCCAGCGCGGTGCTCGGGCCGATCCTGAGCGACGATTTCTCGACCTCGATCCAGTTCGTCCAGCGGCTGCTCGACGGCTCGATCCCGGGCTTTCCGCGGATCGGGTTCGCGGTGGTCGACGTGCGCGATCTGGCCGATTTGCATGTCCGCGCGCTGGAGACGCCGGGGCTCGACGGCGAGCGTTTCATCGGCGGCGGGCGGTTCATGCTGATGGAGGAGGTGGGGGCGGTGCTGCGCACGCGGCTTGGCGACAAGGCGCGCAAGGTGCCCGAACGCCGCGTCCCCGATTTCGTGCTGCGGTTGATGGCGCTGTTCGATGGCAGCATCCGGCAGGTGGTCGGCGAGATCGGCCGCGTTCGCGCGATCGATCCGACGCATACCGCGAACGTGCTCGGCTGGCGCACGCGCGACGAGGAACAGTCGATCGTCGATACCGCGGAGAGTCTGATCGAGCGCGGCATCGTGAAGGTCTGATCTGACCGCGCGCGCAGCCGAAGCCGTTATGTTCGATCGATCCGCGCGGCAAAGCACCCGCGCTTCGCATAGTGCGCGTGCAAATACGCAACGGCCGGTGAGGCGAAGAAACGGTCGATGAGCGGCACCAGGTCGGCGCCGTTGGCGAGATCGGCGTCGATCATCTCGCCGGCTTCGTTGAACGCGCGCAGCGATATGGGGCGGATGCGGATCACCTCAGGCAGTGCGTCGACCAGGTCCAGGGCCTTGTCGGCTCCTTCGCGAACGAAGATCGCATGGCGCGCGCGATACGGCGTGTCGGCCGGTTGATGCTCATAGTTGAGCAGGATCGCTGTTTCGCCCATGTCGAGGTCGCGGACTTCGATCCGGTCGGGGAAGCCCGGCTTGCTATCCACCACATATCGCCGGGCTCCGACGCTCGCCAGTTCGTCATCCGAGCGGCCGAACAGATGGCTGAACTGGGCGGGGTCTAATCCTTGAACACGAAATCCCATGGCGACACATCCTCGCTGTTGTGGGGCGGTCATGCGTCAACCCAGTCGCATGGTCGTCCCGCCGGTTGCGATCAAATTGCCGTCGCGGTTCACACCACCCGATACGGCACCACGCGGCGCACGGCCGGCTCCACCGCGATCGCACGATCGGTCGGCGGGAAGGCGCGCTGGTCGCAATCGTCGCGCGGGCAGAGCCGGCAGGAGATGCCGATCGGGGTCGGCGCGCGGGTGCGGTCGACCGCATCGGCGTAGACGAAATCGGCGGCGTGGATCGCCTCGCACCCCAGCACCACCGCATAGCGCCGCGGGCTGCGCGCGAAGCTGCCCGATGGCTTCACCAGCCCTTTGGCCATCGAGATATAGCGCACCCCGTCGGGCGTCTCGGCATGCTGGACAAGGATGCGGTCGGGGATCGCCGCGGCTTCATGCACATGCCACAGCGGGCACGCCCCGCCGAAGCGTGCGAATTGCAGCCGCGTCGCGGAATGCCGCTTGGTGATATTGCCCGCCATATCGACCCGGCAGAAATAGAAGGGCACGCCCTCGGCCCCGGCGCGCTGGAGCGTCGAGAGCCGGTGACACGCCTGTTCGAAACTCACCGTAAAGCGGCGGCACAACCGGTCGATATCGTGGCGCAGCCGCAAGGCCTCGGCGCGGAACGCGGCATAGGGCATGATCAGCGCGCCAGCGGCATAATTGGCCAGCCCGACCGCGAGCAATCGCCGCGCTTCCGCCCCCACCACATCCGCCCCAGCGACGATCGCCTCGATCTCGCGCGCGAAGGCGGTGGCGGCGAGGCGGTGCGCGATCAGGAAGCGGCGGCTTTCCGGGGGCAGCGCGGCGTTGAGCGTCAGCGTCGCGCCGTCGAACCGCGCCAGCGGGGCATCCTCGTCGCTGTCGGTGGCGAGGGTGATGCCGTGGCGCTGCAACGCCTCCGCCGCGCTGAAGCCGGGCTGGGTCGCCAGCGTCTCCGCCGCGTGATCGAGCCGATCGACATAATTGCCCGCCTCGTGAAACCAGTCGCGCACCGCCTCCCACGGCAGGCGCGCGCCGGTGCCGGTGGTCATCGATTCCTCGGCGATCGCCAGCCGTTCCTCGGCGGCGCGCTTGGCGGCGTGGAGCGCGATCAGCCGGTCGGCGACCTCGGAGCGTTCCTCCGCCAGCCGCGCCGCCTCGTCGGCGTCGAGCGGGGTCAGCGCGGGATCGGCCAAAGCCTCGCCCAGCGCCGCCAGCCGCCGCGCCGGGGCCTCGCCCTCGATCGCCGCCAGTGCCTGCGGATAATGCCGCGCCAGCGCGGTGGTGACGGCGGGGGTCAGCGGTCGCTCGCCGGTTTCGAGCTGGGAGAGGTAGCTGACCGACAGCCCGAGCCGCGCCGCCATCGCGCGCTGGTTGAGCCCCGCGGAAAGGCGCAACGTGCGTAATTGCTGGCCGGCATAGAGTCTTGGCATGACCCGCGCACCCTAGTTCGCAAATCGTACCTTCGCAAATTCGCAAGTTCACATTTGCGCTTCGCCGCCCTCCGCGTCAGGAGGGATGCATTGCATCTGCCGGAGAAGCGCATGTCGTCGACGATCGAGGAACTGGAACGCAAGCGCGCCGCCGCGCGGGCGGGCGGCGGGCAGAAGCGCATCGATGCGCAGCACGCCAAGGGCAAGCTCACCGCGCGCGAGCGGATCGACGTGCTGCTCGATGAAGCGTCGTTCGAAGAATATGACATGTTCGTCGAGCATAATTGCGTCGATTTCGGGATGCAGGATCAGATCTATCCCGGCGACGGCGTGGTCACCGGATCGGGGACGATCAACGGCCGGCTGGTGTTCGTGTTCAGCCAGGATTTCACCGTGTTCGGCGGCAGCCTCAGCGAGCGTCACGCGCAGAAGATCTGCAAGGTGATGGACATGGCGCTGAAGGTCGGCGCCCCGGTGATCGGCCTCAACGATTCGGGCGGCGCGCGCATCCAGGAGGGCGTTGCCTCGCTCGGCGGCTATGCCGAGGTGTTCCAGCGCAACGTGCTCGCCTCGGGCGTGGTGCCGCAGGTCAGCGTGATCATGGGCCCGTGCGCGGGCGGCGCGGTCTATTCCCCGGCGATGACCGACTTCATCTTCATGGTGAAGGATTCGTCCTACATGTTCGTCACCGGCCCCGATGTGGTGAAGACGGTAACCAACGAGGTGGTGACGCAGGAGGCGCTGGGCGGCGCGATCACCCACACCACCAAGACCAGCGTCGCGGACGTGGCGTTCGAGGACGATATCGAGGCGCTGCTCGCGGTGCGCGATTTCGTCGACTACCTGCCCGAATCGAACCGCGCCGCGGTGCCCGAGCGGCCGACCGACGATCCGTGGGACCGCGTCGAGGAAAGCCTCGACACGCTGATCCCGCCGAGCGCCAACCAGCCCTACGACATGCACGAGCTGATCCGTAAGGTGGTCGACGAGGGCGAGTTCTTCGAAATCCAGCCGGCGCATGCGGGCAACATCATCTGCGGCTTCGGCCGGATCGAGGGGCGCACCGTCGGGTTCGTCGCCAACCAGCCGATGGTGCTGGCGGGGGTGCTCGATATCAATTCCTCGAAGAAGGCGGCGCGCTTCGTGCGCTTCTGCGACGCGTTCGATATCCCGATCGTCACCTTCGTCGACGTGCCGGGCTTCCTGCCGGGCACCGCGCAGGAGCATAACGGCATCATCAAGCACGGCGCGAAGCTGCTGTTCGCTTATGCCGAGGCGACCGTGCCCAAGATCACCGTCATCACCCGCAAGGCTTATGGCGGGGCCTATGACGTCATGGCCTCCAAGCATCTGCGCGGCGACCTCAATTACGCCTGGCCGACCGCCGAGATCGCGGTGATGGGCGCCAAGGGCGCGGTGGAGATCATCTTCCGCGGGCTTAACGAGGAAGGGATTGCGGAAAAGACCCGTGAATATGAAGCGCGCTTCGCCAACCCGTTCGTCGCGGCGTCGAAGGGCTTCATCGACGAGGTGATCCAGCCGCACTCGACCCGCCGCCGCATCGCACTCGGCCTTCGGAAGCTCCGCAGCAAGACGCTGGAGAATCCGTGGAAGAAGCACGACAACATTCCGTTGTGATTTGTCCCCCCGCGCATGCGGGGGCATAGTTGAGGGACCGGATATGCAGCTTGGAAGGCTGAATCACGTCGGCGTCGCGACGCCCTCGATCGCCAAGTCGGTCGAAACCTATCGCCTGTTGCTCGGCGCGGAGAAGATCGGCGAGCCGTTCGATCTCCCTGCGCAGGGGGTGAAGGTGTGCTTCGTCGATGCGCCCAACACGCAGATCGAGCTGATCGAGCCCTATGACGATAATTCGCCGATCGCCGGCTTCCTCAAGAAGAACCCGGCCGGCGGGCAGCATCACGTCTGTTTCGAGGTGCCCGATATCCACGAGGCCGCCGCGCATATGAAGGCGAATGGCGCGACCGTGCTCGGCGAGCCGCGGATCGGCGCGCATGGCACCCCGATCGTCTTCGTCCACCCGAAGGATTTCGGCGGGATGCTGGTCGAACTGATGGAAACGCCCAAAGGCGACCATTGAGATAAGCGAGAGAGAGGAAGCGCACGACATGGCCGATTACGAAACGATCCTGACCGAACGGAAGGGCGACGTCCTCGTCATCACGCTCAACCGGCCCGAGCGGCTCAATGCCGCCTCGCTGCAGATGGCCGAGGACCTGACCGACGCGCTCTACAATCTCGATGGCGCGCGCGCGGTGCTGATCACCGGGGCGGGGCGCGCTTTCTGCTCGGGCGCCGATCTGCAGGGGCGCGGCGACCGCCCGGTGACGGGCAGCGGCGATGCCGCGCACCGCTCGCTGATGCTGCACTATAATCCCGCGCTGACCCAGATCATGCGGCTCGACGTGCCGGTGGTCACCGCGGTCAACGGCGCGGCGGCCGGTGTGGGCTGCTCGATCGGGCTGTCGGGCGATTTCGTGCTCGCCGGCAAATCGGCCTATTTCCTGCAGGCGTTCGTCAATATCGGGCTGGTGCCCGACGGCGGCTCGACCTGGCTGCTGGCCAAGGCGATCGGCCGCGCGCGCGCGACGCGGATGATGATGCTGGGCGAGAAGATCGGTACCGATCAGGCCGAGCAATGGGGGATGATCTATAAGTCGGTAGACGATGCGGCGCTGTTCGACG
>JAFKLV010000121.1 GCA_017304125.1 Sphingomonadales bacterium | reverse complement strand
TCATTCCCGCGCAGGCGGGAATCCATTCGCGCAGGTCAGCGCAAGAGTCGCACCACCAGCCAGAATGGATTCCCGCCTGCGCGGGAATGACGAGGGCGCGATATTAGCATGATCTGCCAAAATCGCCCGCGATCGCAGCCGACTTTGGCAGCACCTGCCCCGCGCCCGCTGTTACTTCTCCGGTGGTATTCCCACCTGAAGGACCAAGCAGTGAGCGATCCCAAAGCGGCCGGTTTCATGACCCGCGCGATCCATCTGGGCTATAACCCCGCGGATAACGACTGGGCGCTCACCCCGCCGCTGCACCTCACCTCGACCTTCGCGTTCGAGGATGCCGAGCATGGCGCCGCGATCTTCGCCGGCGAGCGCCCCGGCCACGCTTATTCGCGGATTTCCAACCCCACGCTCGATCTGCTCGAACAGCGCTGCGCCTCGCTCGAGGGCGCCGAGGCGGGGCTGGCGCTCGCGTCGGGAATGGGGGCGATCACGTCGGTGTTATGGACCTTCGTCTCGCCCGGTGATGAGATCGTCATCGACAAGACGCTCTACGGCTGCACCTTCGCCTTCATGCGCCACGGCCTCGGCCGCTTCGGCATCCGCGTCACGCATGTCGACATGATGGATCTCGATGCGGTGGAGGCGGCGATCTCGGAGCAGACCCGCGTGGTCTATTTCGAAACCCCGGCCAATCCCAACATGCGGCTGATCGATATCGCCGCGGTGTCGCGGATCGCCAAGGCGAAGGGCGCCAAGGTCGTCGTCGACAATACCTATGCCACGCCGGTGCTGACCCGCCCGATCGAGCATGGCGCGGATATCGTGGTGCATTCCGCGACCAAATATATGGGCGGCCACGGCGATCTCATCGGCGGCATCGCGGTCGGGTCGCGCGAGGATATCGCCCAGGTGCGGCTCGTCGGGATGAAGGACATGACCGGCGCGGTAATGGCGCCGTTCAACGCGATGCTGGTGCTGCGCGGGCTCAAGACGCTCAAGCTGCGCGTCGAGCGGCATTGCGCCAATGCTCTCGCGGTGGCGC
This sequence comes from Sphingomonadales bacterium, assembly GCA_017304125.1. GTDB lineage: Bacteria > Pseudomonadota > Alphaproteobacteria > Sphingomonadales > Sphingomonadaceae > Sphingomonas. The sequence continues at coordinate 5,114 of JAFKLV010000121.1, read as the reverse complement.
AGATGCTGGAGGCGCATCCGGCGGTCGAGGCGGTGCATTACCCCGGCCTCGAAAGCTTCGCGCAACACGCGCTCGCCGCGCGGCAGATGCCGGGGTTCGGCGGGATGATCGCCTTTGAGATGAAGCACGGATCGGCCGCCGGGCGTGCGCTGATGAACCGCCTGTCGCTGATCCAGCGCGCGGTGTCGCTCGGCGATGCGGAGACGCTGATCCAGCATCCCGCTTCGATGACGCATTCGACCTACACCCCCGAGGAGCGCGCGGCTTATGGCATCTCCGAAGGGCTGATCCGCCTGTCGGTCGGGCTCGAGGATGTCGAGGATATCCTTGCCGATCTCGAACAGGCGCTATCGGGATCGGTGACCGCGCTCGCTGCGTAAGCATTGACGAGGCGACGCGATCGCGGTTGGTGACGATCCGATCGCAATGAAGGACCGTTGATGGACGCGAAAGACCGCCAGATTCTCGCCGCGCTGCAGGAAGACGGGCGGCTGACCAATCTGGAACTGTCCGAACGCGTCGCGCTTTCGCCGTCGCCGTGCCTGCGGCGGCTGCGGACGCTCGAAAAAAGCGGGGTGATCAAGGGCTATACCGCGATCGTCGACGAACAGGCCTATGGCCTGCCGCTGACCGTCTTTGTGCGCATCCGGCTCGATCGGCATAGCGAGGAGGCGGTGGCGAGCTTCGAGCAGAGCATCCGGGGGATGGACAATATCCTCGATTGCTATGTGATGACCGGCGACGCCGATTATCTGCTCCGCGTGCTGGCGAAGGATCTGGCGGATTACGAGCATTTCGTCCGCTCGAAGCTGCACCGGCTGAAGCATATCGCCTCGATCGACACCAGTTTCGCTTATGGGGTGGTCAAGCGTTCGAACAATTTCCCGAAGATCTGAACTATTTCATAAACATACCGATGAGGCGGAAGGCGAACTTACGCACTCGCGCGGAACCGGCTATTAGCTGCCAATCGGGAAACGATCGGCCGAACGCCGCCGAGCGCAAATCAGCAGGAGCTGCATGACCGATAAACGTCCGCCGACCAGCTCAATTATCTATTCGTGGGATAAATCCGTGGCGGTCGCGATATCCGCGGCCGATTTTGCGGCGCGCGTGATCGGATCGGACACGCGATACATCAGCCACGGCGAGGTTCAGACCGGTCTGAGCCCCGACGGTAAACGCTGGGCCGATGATCTTGCCGCTCTTTATCGGAACGACTTTACCGAGTTGGGGGACGAGCGCGATCTGCTGGTGGCGCGAGACGGCGTTGGCGACATTGTCGGTATCGCGGTGCTCGCGTGGGAAGAAAGCAAACGGCGGCGCTTCGCGGTGCTCGAGGATGTGGCGGTCGACATCGACCGGCGGTCGCTCGGGATCGGCGAAGGGCTGCTTACCGAAATCGAGGCGCGCGTGACGGCGCGCGGTGTCGAATGGCTGTTCCTCGAAAGCGGGGTGCAGAATAACCGGGCGCATCGCTTTTTCGAGCGACATGGATTTTCGACGGTTTCGCACGTCTTTGCAAAGTTTTACAGCAGTTAGCCGCGCGTAGAGTAACCTTTGCCTCCTGAACGAAGATGATGATTCATCTGTAAGCGGAGGCGGCTGGTTCTATGTGGGAAAGTATTTCTAACGATCCGGGCGCCATAGCAACGCTTTTTGCGGCGAGTCTTACTGCGTTGGTGGCGATAGGCAGCCTGAGATTTGCCTATGTCCAGATATTGACCACGCGCGAGAAGCATGACGAGGACAGGATCTGGAAGAAATCGGAATTCGTCCGAACCCTGCTTTCAGACACGTTCAAGGATCCGCAGATCAATCTGATCGCCCGAGTGCTGGACTGGCGCGAGGGGCCGGCGAGAATCCCGGAATATTTTCAACCCCTGTACGATGAAATGCGCCAATCAGAGCCGTCTCCGCCATGGGATTATCCCCGCGCGGGAAAGGGGTTTTTCGAGATCGATTGGCAGCGATTTGTCGACGCGCTGCAGGTCGAACGGCCCGAAAGAGGCTCCGATGCCAAGTGGCGAAACGCGGATCAGATCATGTATCGCTCGTGTTTCGATTCCTTCTGCGCGTTTATTCAAAATGTCGCCGAAGATATCAGAGGGTTTGGCGTGCGGCCCTCCGAATATGCCGATCTGAGCTTCTATTGTCATCGGGTGATCTTTCCATTGAACACCGATCGACAACCTGACGAGAATGCTCAGCGAATATTGCGAGAGTATATAACGTGCTATTATAATATTCGAACATACAATGTCATATTAACGCAGGCGCAAGTATATGCGCTTCAACATGACGGCGAGGAAATGCCTTCCGAGAAATTCGATTGCCCGGGCTATCCGACGGCGAAATCTCTCGGCTTAAAATTTTAGCCGAAGATCTCTCCTTAGTGCTTCAGCCGCCAGCCGGTGCGGAAGATCACCGTCGCCGCGATCAGGCAGGCGCCGAACAGCGCCAGCGTCGCGCTGAGGCTCACCGCCACCGCCACATCGCTGGTCCCGAAGAAGGTCCAGCGGAAGCCGTTGATCAGATAGACCACCGGGTTGAACAGCGTCACCGTGCGCCACGGCTCGGGCAGGATCAGCACTGAATAGAAAGCACCGCCGAGGAAGGTGAGGGGGGTGACGATCAGCAGCGGGATCACCTGAAGCTGCTCGAATCCCTTGGCAAAAATGCCGATCACGAAGCCGAACAGGCAGAAGGTGACGCAGATCAGCACCAGATAGCCGATCATCGCGAACGGGTGGACGATCGTCAGATCGACGAACAGATGCGCCGTCGCGAGGATGATCAGCGCGATCACCAGAGATTTGGTCGCCGCCGCGCCGACATAGCCAAGCACTGTCTCGAAGGGCGATAGCGGCGCCGAGAGCAGTTCGTAGATCGTCCCGGTGAACTTGGGCATGTAAATGCCGAAGCTGCCGTTGAGGATGCTTTCGGAGAAGATCGCGAGCAGCATCATCCCCGGTACGATGAACGCGCCATAGGGCACGCCCGAAACCTGCTTCATCTGCGACCCGATCGCCGAGCCGAACACGACGAAATAGAGCGAGGTGGTGATCACCGGCACCAGCAGGCTGGTCCAGAAGGTACGCCCGAAGCGCGCCATCTCGAAGCGATAGATCGCCCAGATCCCATTGAGGTTCATGCGGTTTCCCTCACCAGATCGACGAAAATATCCTCGAGGCTCGATCGCTTCGTCTCAAGGTCGCTGAACGAAATCCCGCGATCGGAAAGCGCGCGGAGCAGCGAGGGGATGCCGGTATGTTCGGCCTGCGCATCGAAGGTGTAGCGCAGGATGCGCCCGTCATCCTCCAGCCCGAGATGCCATTGCGCCAGCCCGTCGGGCAGCGCGGGCAGCGGCTCGGCGAGCGTCAGCGCGAGCTGGCGGCGGCCGAGCTTCTTCATCAGCGCGTCCTTCTCCTCGACCAGCAGCAATTTGCCGCGGTTGATGACGCCGACGCGGTCGGCCATTTCCTCGGCCTCCTCGATATAATGCGTCGTCAGGATGATCGTCGCGCCATTGTCGCGCAGCCGGTGGACGAGCTTCCACATGTCGCGGCGCAGCGCGACATCGACCCCGGCGGTCGGCTCGTCGAGGAACAGGATCTGCGGCTCGTGCGCCAGCGCCTTGGCGATCAGCACGCGGCGCTTCATCCCGCCGGACAGTTCGAGGATGCGCGACTTGCGCTTGTCCCACAGCGACAGGTCGCGCAGCACCTGCTCGATATAGGCCGGGTTGGGGCCGTGCCCGAACAGCCGCCGCGAGAAGGTGACGGTGGCGAGCACGCTTTCGAAAGAATCGGTCGACAATTCCTGCGGCACCAGCCCGATCGCGCGCCGCGCCGCTTTGTAGTCGCGCAGCGCATCATGCCCGGCGACGGTGATCCGGCCGGCGGAGGGGGTGACGATCCCGCAGATGATGCTGATCAGCGTCGTCTTGCCCGCGCCGTTCGGCCCGAGCAGCGCGAAAATCTCGCCCTTGCGGATCGACAGGTCGACCGGCGACAGCGCGGTGACCCCGCCGGCATAGGTCTTGGTCACCCCCTCGACCTGCAGGATCGTGTTTTCGCTCACGATTTTGCGGCCCGCGCGGCGGCGATCGCTTCCTGCAACCGGTCGAGCGGCAATGCGCCGGACAGCACGCGATCGCCAACCACCCAGCTCGGCGTGCCGCGCATTCCGAGCTTCGTCGAGAGCGCGAGGTTGTTGCGGATCTCGTCGTCGGTGTCGGACGGTTTCTTGGACAGATCGACCCCGGCGGTGCGCGCCGCGGCGGCGATCGTCTGGTCGCTCACCGGGCCGCCGGCATAGAGCGCGTCGTGGAACGGCTTGAACTTGCCCTGCGACGCGGCGGTCAGCGAGGCGCGCGCGGCGGCGATGCTGCTCTCCGCCAGCACCGGCATCTCGCGGAACACGATGCGCAATTTGGGATCGGCCTGCACCAGTTTGTCGAGCGTCGGCAGGCTCGCGCGGCAATAGCCGCAATTATAGTCGTAATATTCGACCAGCGTCACATCGCCGTTGGGATTGCCCATATAGGCGTTGCCATAGGGCGTCTCGATCGCCGAGCGTTGCGTGGCGATGATCTTGCCATTCTCGCGATCGGCGAGCCGCTGCATCGCCTCCGGGATGATCTCCGGGTTGGCGAGGATATAATCATGCACCGCGCGGTCGATGCGCGCGCGATCCGCCCCCGTCAGCTCGCCGGGCGCGACGCGCTCCGCCAGCCATGTTCCGCCCGCGCCGAATGCTGCGCCGAGCAGCACCAGCCCCACCAATAAAGTACGATTCATCTGCGCTTATACTTCTTCGGATTGTCGTCCATGTCGTTCTGCGCCGTCATCGCGATATCCTGCGCGCGAATCCAGTCCGGCGTGTTCTTCGGGATGCCGGCCATTGCCGCGCGCGCGCTATAGGCGGCGGTGCGGCTGTCGCCGTTCATGCTCGCGCGCTCGGCGGTAGCCAGCATCGCGCGCGGCTCGTCCCCGGTCAGTTCATAGACCGTGCCGAGCTGCAGCCAGGCGAAGGGGTTTTCGGTGTCGCGCGCCACGGCGGTGCGCAGCACTTTGACCGCCTCGGGGTAATTGGCCTTGTTTTCGGTCGCG
>JAFKLV010000120.1 GCA_017304125.1 Sphingomonadales bacterium | reverse complement strand
GAAGCTTTGGGGCTGATCACGCCGGAGAAGAACGGCTGGTATAGCCATGCAAAGGCTCAGCTTTTCCTGGCGGAACAGGATGGCCGGGTGGTCGGGCGGATCTCCGCGCATATCGACACACTAGCGCTGGAAATGCCCGCCGAGCGCGGCTTCGGCCCCGGCACCGGCTTCTGGGGGCTGATGGACGCCGAGAATGAGGCGCAATTCACCGCCTTGCTCGCCGCGGCCGAAGGCTGGCTGCGCGAACAGGGGATGACGCGGTCGATCGGCCCGGTCTCGCAATCGGTGTGGGAAGAGCCGGGGCTGCTGATCGAGGGCTATGATCACCCGCCGACGGTGATGATGGGCCATGCCAAGCCGGAATATCGCGGCTGGGTGGAGCGCGCCGGCTATCTGCCGGTCAAGACGCTGTACACCTATGATCTGCCGATCGATCAGGGCTTCCCGCCGATCGTCAACCGCATCGTCGCCTCGGGCGAGAAGAACCCGCGGATCCGCATCCGCGAGGTCGACAAATCGAAATTCATGCAGGAAGCCGAAATCATCCTCGGCATCCTCAACGACGCCTGGTCGGACAATTGGGGCTTCATCCCGCTGACCGAGCCCGAGATCAAGGACATCGGCGTCAAATTGAAGCCGATCGTATTCAACGATCTGATCCGCATCGCCGAGGTCGACGGGCGGCCGGTGGCGTTCATGATCACGCTCCCCGATCTCAACGAGGCGATCAAGCCGCTCAACGGCAATCTGCTGCCGTTCGGCTGGGCCAAATTGCTGCTGTGGCTGCGTAAACCCAAGGCACGCACGATGCGCGTGCCGTTGATGGGCGTGCTCAAGGAATTCCAGTCGACGCGGCTGGCAAGCCAGCTCGCCTTCATGATGATCGAATATATCCGCCGCCCCTCGGTGGCGCGCTATGGCGCGAGCCGCGCGGAGATCGGCTGGGTACTCGACGACAATCAGGGGATGAACTCGATTGCCAGCGCGATCGATAGCAAAATCAACAAGATCTATCAGGTTTACGCCAGGGACTTGTAAGGGCGGGATGCGACCCGCGGCTGAGGGATAGAAGCCGCGGGTCGCGCCGCCCGCCCTTCACTTGGCGAACGGATCGATACCCATTTTGGCCCAGTCCGCACGGGTGTGGCACACCTTCATCGGAATGAGCGAACCGGTCACCGTATCGACGATGCACACCCGCTGCGTCGGCGACGGGGTGGCGGTGGAAGCAGGCGCGGGCGCGACCGGCGCGGGCGCAACAGTGCGTGCCGTGGCCGGGATCGCAATGACGGCGGCGGCAGTGGCGGCGATCAGGAACTGGGCTTTCATGGCAAACTCCTCCGAAAATTCCGGCAGCATCTGCGTGCTGCGATCATCGAAGTGCATTAGTCGTGCCAAACACTTAACATATTGATTTTAAATGATATTTAGTTTCGAAAACGTTCTGTTTTCGCTACTATTTGGCGAAACGCGCGAGTTTGCGGCGGATTTCGCCAAGCCGATTGGTTATCCGTCCTTAAACCAGGATCGATCGGACGGCGCGCGCCGGACAAACGGCTCCCGCTATCGCGCCTGTTGCTCGATAGGCTCTGGCTCGAGGCCGGGGTGACGCAAGGTTATCGGATCTGCACCCAGGTCGGCGCGTGGTCGCTGGCTTTCTCGCGGCCGCGATAGTCGCGATCCACCCCGGCCTCGACCAGTCGGTCGGCGACCGCCGGGCTGAGCAGCAGATGATCGATGCGAAACCCCGCATCGCGCTGCCACGCGCCCGCCTGATAATCCCAGAAGGTCCACACCCGGCCCTGCGGATGGCGGGTACGCAACGCATCGGTCCAGCCCTGCGCGAGCAAGGCGCGATAGGCCGACCGGCTCTCGGGCTGCATCAGCGCATCGTCCGCCATCGCCTGCACCGAGAAAACGTCATCATCATTGGGGATGACGTTATAGTCGCCGGCCAGCACCGCCGGCACTTCCGCCGCCAGCAGCGCGCGCGCGCGATGCGCGAGCCGCCCCATCCAGCGCAATTTGTAGTCGAATTTCGGCCCCGGCCGCGGATTGCCATTGGGCAGGTAGATCGAGGCGACCACCAGCCCGCCGACATCGCATTCGAGATAGCGGCTATGCTCGTCCTCGACCTCGCCCTCCAGCCCGCGCTGGCGCTCGATCGGATCGACCCCGCGCGCGAGGACGGCAACGCCGTTGAACCCTTTCTGGCCATGCCACACCGCGCCATAGCCGGCGGCGCGAATATCGGCCTGGGGGAAGGTCTCGTCGCTCGATTTGAGCTCCTGCAGGCACACCACATCGGGCTGCTGCTCGGTGAGATATTCGATCAGGCGCGGCAGGCGCGCCTTGATGCCGTTCACATTATAGCTGACGATCTTCACGCGGCGATCAGACCGAGAAGCTCGTGCCGCACCCGCAGCCCGACGCGGCATTGGGATTGTCCACCTTGAACGCCGCGCCGCCGAGCGATTCGACATAATCGACCGAGGCACCGCGGACCAGATCGATGCTGATATCGTCGACCGCCAAGGTCACCCCGTCGGTTTCGACCGTGACATCGCCGGGCTCGACCGAATCGGCGAGGCCGAAACGATATTGGAACCCCGAACAGCCCCCGCCCTCGACCGAGAGCCGCAGGATCGCGGGCTTGCCCTGTTTCCCCGCGATCGCCGCGACGCGTGCCGCAGCGGAAGGGGTGAGCGCGATGTCGGATAGAACACTGGCCATAGGCGGGAAATAGGAGGCGCGGCGCGGGTCGGCAAGCGCTGGCGGCACCATAAGCGCCGTCACCGGGGCTCAGCGCCCGGGTGACGGGAAAGGCGGGCGGGCAGCATGCGCCACCCGCCCTGCCCGCATTACCGCAGATCGAACCGATCGAGGTTCATCACCTTGGTCCACACCTTGGCAAAGGCCGCGACGAATGCCGCTTCGGCATCATCGGTGGCATAGGCCTCGGCCAGCGCGCGGAGCTGCGAGTTCGATCCGAAGATCAGATCGACCCGCGTGGCGACATGCGTCTTCGCGCCGGTCTTGCGATCGTGCGCGGTGAAGGTGCCGCCCTCGCCCGCCTGCCATTTCATGCTCGTGCTGGTTTCGAGCAGGTTGCGGAAGAAGTCGTTGCTCAGCGTTTCGGGCCGATCGGTGAACAGGCCCAGCTCGGAGCCACCGAAATTGGCCCCCAGCACACGCAGGCCGCCGAGCAGCACGGTCATCTCCGGCGCCGTCAGCGTCAGCAGATTGGCGCGATCGACCAGCAATTCCTCGGCCGAGCGCGAGGTCTGTTCCCCGGCATAATTGCGGAAACCGTCGGTCCGCGGTTCCAGCGGCGCGAAGGAATCCGCGTCGGTCTGGTCGGCGCTGGCATCAGTGCGGCCGGGCGCGAACGGCAATTTCACCGCATGCCCGCCCTTCTTCGCCGCCGCCTCGACCGCGGCGTCGCCGCCGAGCACGATCAGATCGGCCAGCGAGACCTTTTTGCCACCGGTGTTAAAGTCGCGCTGGATCGCCTCGAGCCTGGCCAAAGTATCGGCCAGTTCGGCCGGCTCGTTGACCGCCCAATCTTTCTGTGGCGCGAGGCGGATGCGCGCGCCGTTCGCCCCGCCGCGCTTGTCCGACCCGCGGAAGGTCGAGGCCGAGGCCCAGGCAGTCTTGACCAGCCGCGAGATCGACAGGCCGGAGGCGAGGATCTTCTCCTTCAACGCCGCGGCATCGGCCGCGTCGATCAGCGCGTGACCCGCCTTCGGAATCGGGTCCTGCCAGATGCGCGGCTCGGCCGGCACCTCAGCACCGAGCAACAGCTCGTGCGGCCCCATGTCGCGGTGGGTCAGCTTATACCACGCCTCGGCGAACGCCTTGGCGAAGACATCGGGATTCTCGTAGAAACGCCGCGAAATCTTCTCATAGGCCGGGTCGAAACGCAGTGAGAGATCGGTGGTCAGCATCGTCGGGCGATGCTTCTTGGCCGGATCATAGGCATCCGGCACGATCTCGCCGGCGCCCTTCGCCACCCATTGCTGCGCACCCGCCGGGCTCTTCGTCAGCTCCCATTCGTTTTCGAACAGGCTCTTGAAGAAGCCATTGTCCCACGTGGTCGGCGCGTCGGTCCAGATCACCTCGAGCCCGCTGGTGATCGTGTCGCCGGCATTGCCGGTGCCATAGCTGTTGGCCCAGCCCAGCCCCTGCTTCTCGATCCCCGCACCTTCGGGCTCGCGCCCGATATATTGCGAGGGATCGGCGGCGCCGTGGGTCTTGCCGAAGGTATGGCCGCCCGCGATCAGCGCCACCGTTTCCTCGTCGTCCATCGCCATGCGGGCGAAGGTATCGCGGATATCATGCGCCGCCGCGACCGGATCGGGATGGCCGTTCGGCCCTTCGGGATTGACGTAGATCAGCCCCATCTGGACCGCGGCAAGCGGGTGCGCGAGATCGCGCTCGCCGCTGTAGCGCTCGTCACCGAGCCATTCGCGCTCCGGGCCCCAGTGAACGTCATTCTCCGGCTCCCACACATCGACGCGGCCGCCGCCGAAGCCGGCGGTCTTGAACCCCATCGATTCAAGCGCGCAATTGCCGGCGAGGATCAGCAGATCCCCCCACGACAGCTTGCGGCCGTATTTCTGTTTGACCGGCCACAGCAGCATCCGCGCCTTGTCGAGATTGGCGTTATCCGGCCAGCTGTTGAGCGGGGCAAAACGCTGCGTGCCGTGCCCGCCGCCGCCGCGACCGTCACCGATGCGGTAAGTGCCGGCGCTGTGCCACGCCATGCGGATGAAGAGCGGGCCGTAATGGCCGAAATCGGCCGGCCACCACGCCTGCGAATCCGTCATCAGCGCGAAAATGTCGCGTTTCACCGCGGCGAGGTCCAGCGTCTTGAATTCAGCGGCATAGTCGAAATCCGTGCCCATCGGATCACCCGCCGGGGGATTTTGGTGCAGCACCGAAAGGTCGAGCTGATTCGGCCACCACAGCCGATTGGTCATTTCAAACAATACGGCAGCGCCATCCACTTTCGCGCCAGTAACCGGACATTTAGCTTCGGCGTCCATCGCTCTCTCCTTCGATCAGGCTTCGGTTTGCTGGGTTGGCGGGGCGGATGATTGCGCCCCGGAGAGGCGCTGTCCAATCGCTAAATTCCGTGAGACTGATCGAAAGACCGCATCGTGCGACGAAGCGGTGCCGGCAACACGCTATCGACGCGCGCCTAACCACGCGATAACCAGAGCGTTCATGGCGACGCCGCGCGTTCCCGATCGAAGCCCCTGGCGGCCCCGCGCGACATGGCTCGCGCTGATCGGCGCGACCGCCTTGGCGGGATGCCACCGCAAGCCGCCGACTCCGCCGCCGCCGCGGCTCGAAGTCCCGGTGCAATTGCCGGAAACCGCCTCCACCGTGGTGGTGCCGATCACCGCCAAGCTCGCCGATCTGGAGCGCGCGCTGAACCGCGCCGTGCCGCAGACCTTATGGTCGATCGACCGGCAGGAGCCGCGCTGCGTGCCGGCGCAGCGCGTCAAGGTGTTCGGCGAGCGAATCAAGGTCACCCCCAATCTCGCCTGCCGCATCGTCGGGACGGTGCGGCGCGGGCCGATCACGCTGAGCGGCAGCGGCGAGAACCTGCGCGTCAACCTGCCGGTCAATGCGACGATCAGCGCGGAGGATGTCGGCGGGATCATCCGCCGCGAGACCGCGACCGGCGCGGCCTCCGTCCACGGCGATGTCCGGCTGTCGATGAAGCCCGACTGGACGCCGACCGCGAAGGTCTCGATCCATTACGACTGGACCAATCCGCCCGGGGTCACCCTGTTCGGCAAGCGCATCACCTTCGCCGACAAGGCCGATGAGAAGCTTGCCGGGGTGATCGCCAAGCTCGAACGCGATCTGCCCAAGGAATTGCGCGCGCTCGATGCCCGCAGCGAAGCCGCCGCCGCATGGCGCGAAGGCTTCACCGTGCTCGAGCTCAACCACGACAACCCGCCGGTATGGCTGCGCATCACCCCGACCCAGATCGGCTATTCGGGCTATCGCGTGGTGGGACGCGAGTTGCGGCTGACCGCGATCGCGCAGGCGCTGACCCAGACCTTCGTCGGCGATCGCCCGGCCGATCCCACCCCGACGCCGCTGCCCAATCTGGTGCGGCAATCGAAACAGCCACAGCTCGCCTTCCAGATTCCGGTGCTCGCCGATTATGCGCAACTCGAGCCGGTGCTGGCGCGCGCGCTG
>JAFKLV010000119.1 GCA_017304125.1 Sphingomonadales bacterium | reverse complement strand
GCGCACCCAGGCGGTGTCGACGCCGGCGTCGATGACGAGATGCGCGACATGAATGCCCTGCGGCCCGAGTTCGCGCGCCATGGATTGCGCCATCAGGCGCAGCCCGCCCTTAGCGGCGGCGAACGCGGCATAGCCGTTGCCGCCGCGCATCGATGCGGTCGCGCCGGTGAAGAAGATCGCGCCGCGCCCGCGCGGCAGCATCCGCTGCGCCGCCTCACGCCCGGCGAGGAAGCCGCCATAGCAGGCCATTTCCCATACCTTGCGGAATACGCGCTCGGTCGTTTCGAGCAGCGGGAAATTGACGTTCGCCCCGACGTTGAAGATGCACAGATCGAGCGGCGCGCTCGCCTCCGCCGCATCGAGGAAGCGGCCGATGTCCTCCTCCTTGCGGGCATCGAGCGAATGGCCGACGAAGCGCCCGCCCGTGCCGGCGATTTCCTCGGCCAGCGGCGCGAGCTTGTCGCCGCCGCGCCGGCCGCCGTGGACGATATAACCGTCGCGCGCGAAGCGGCGCGCGATCGCCGCGCCGATGAAATCTCCTGCCCCGACGATGGCCACGCTGGCATCACGCTGCGTCATGCGAGTCTCCTTTTAAGACTTTGTAGGTCTTGAAACGGAACCCTGTCAATTGCTAGAGTCGCGTCATGCGCTGGAATGGCCTTGCCGACGAGGATTGCTCGCTCGCCCGATCGCTCGCGGTGGTCGGCGATCGCTGGACGTTGCTCGTGCTGCGAGAGGCGTTCCTGCGGGTGCGCCGCTTCGACGATTTCCAGACCCGGCTCGGCATCGCGCGGCGCGTCCTGACCGAGCGGCTGGCGCTGCTCGTCGCGGAGGGCGTGCTGGAGAAGGTGCAATATAGCGAGCGGCCCGTCCGCCACGAATATCGCCTGACCGAGAAAGGGCTGGAGCTCTATCCGGTGATCATCGCGCTCGTTCATTGGGGCGACCGGCATTACACGGACGATCGCGGGCCGCCGCTGCTTCATCGGCACAAGGGCTGCGGGCATGATTTCACCGCCGTCCTCACCTGCTCCGAATGTGGCGAGCGGGTCGATCCGCGCGAGGTGACCGTGCACGGGCGCGCCTGCGCAGCAGAAAATCATCCGACGCGAAGTCACGCGAAGCGCAGCGAATAGCCCGACCCGTAAAGGGCTAGCGCGGGTCTGAACCGCTATGCATAGTGCGTTCACGCGCCGCCCGGCGGTGCGAAGACATGTCAGAGAGAGGATCGCGCTTGACCGCTCCGATGCCAGCCGAGGTTCGTCGACCTGCGGACAATGCAGTACCTCCCGCCGTCGAACCTGAAGCTGCCGGATCGCGTCTCAACGCGGGCGGCGTCGCCTGGGCGATGTTTGAAGGCGGTCGCGATCCTTATGTGATCCTGATCACGATCTACATTTTCATGCCCTATGTCTCGGCGACGATGGTCGGCAATCCCGTCAAGGGGCAGGAGCTGATCTCGAGCTTTCAGCAATATGCCGGCTGGATCGTCATGGCGACGGCGCCGTTTCTGGGTGCCTCGATCGACAAGCTCGGGCCGCGCAAGCCGTGGCTGGCGGTGATCGTCACTTTGATGGTGCCGCTGATCGCGGCGCTTTGGTGGGCGGAACCGGGCGGGGCGGGGCTCACCATCATGGCGACGATGACCATCGCGCTGGCGGTCAACGTGCTGTTCGCCTGGTCCGAGGTGTTGCACAATTCGATGCTGGTCCGCGCGGCAGGATTGCGCCGCGCGCACGCCGCATCGGGGCTGGCGCTGTCGCTCGGCAATGCCGCTTCGGTGCTGGCGCTCGGCTTTACCGCCTGGGCCTTCGCGCTTCCCGGCAAGGTCGACTGGTGGTGGGTGCCTGCATCCCCTCTGTTCGGGCTGAATCCGGCGATGGCCGAGCCGCAACGCGTCGTCGCGCTGATCGCCGCCGGGTTGCTCGCCGTCGGCGCCTTACCCCTGCTGTTCCTGACGCCCGATGCACCGCACACGGGAGTGTCGGTGTTGAGCGCGCTCCGTCAAGGCGCGCGCGACCTTGCGCAGATGGTCAGGACGGTGCGCCAGAACCGCGACGCCGCGGTGTTCCTCGGCGCGCGCATGTTTTTCTACGACGGCATGAACGGCGTGCTGTTCTTCTTCGGCGTCCTGGCTGCGGGTGTGATGGGCTGGGGGCCGCTCGACCTGCTCGTCACCGGCATCATCCTGAGCGTCGTCGCCGTGGCGGGCGGGATGATCGGGCGGCTGCTCGACGAATGGATGGGCCCGCGCAACGCACTGCGCATCGAGATCGCGATGACGATCATCGGGCTGGTCGCGATTCTCGGCATGGCGCCCGATCGCATCCTCTATTTCTGGCATTTCGATCCGGCGATGCACCCGCCGTTGTGGGACGGGCCGGTGTATCGCACCTGGCCCGCGCTGATCTACCTGCTGATCGGCTTCAACAATGCGATCTTCATCACGGCGCAATATGCATCGAGCCGTACCGCGCTGACCCGCCTCGCGCCGCCGGATCAAACCGGTGCGTTCTTCGGCGTCTATGCCTTGTCCGGCGTGGCCACTGCGTGGCTCGCGCCCGCGCTGGTCAATCTCGGAACGAGGATCACGCAAAGCCAGCAAGCCGGATTTGCGAGCATCATCCTGCTGCTGGTGATCGGGCAGATCGGGCTGCTGTTCGTCAAAGGAGGTGGCCGTCACTGATCGGCCCCGGCGGCGCGGCTCGCGCGTGATGGCGGTTCTTACGTACTGATTATCTCACGCCAAACATGCGCTGAGCGCAAAACCTGTCATGCCATCCTCAGATATTCTGCCCTGCGCCGCGATCGCGCGGATAACAGGAAAGGAATCTTGAAATGGGCAAGTCCAGGCTCCTTGTCGGCGCCGCCGCGGCCGTTGCGCTCGGCGCCGCGGTTCCCGTCTTCGCGCAGACCAGCGCCGGCGGTTCGACCGTCACCGGTGCAGCCGGCAATCACAGCGATACCTCGGTCGACACTTCGGTCGACACCAATTCAACCAGCGTTTCCAAGAGCCTGTCGCTGACCAGCAATCAGCGCGGCAGCTCCCAGCACACCAAGACGCTCGCCCTCGGCAGCTATAACACCGACAATTCGCAGCGCACCAAAACGGTGACCGCGGACAGCAACAACACCGACAATTCGCAACGCACCAAGACCGTTGCGGTCGGCAGCTACGACACCAACAATTCCCAACGGAACAAGGTGCTGACGCTCGACAGCAATAATTCGGATAGCTCGCAGCACAACAAGACGCTGACCTGGAACAACACCGACAATTCGCAGCGCAACGGCAATATCCATATGGTTGCCGATCAATCGCTCGATGCATCGGTGAGCAATGCCGGGCCAATGAATTTCAACGGCCATAATTCGAGCTATGGCAGCGGCGCGAACAATATCGGCGGGAGCGCATTTGCCGCCTATTCCGGCATCCTGAACCAGGGCTGGAACACCGGCATCAATGCCAACTCGCAGGCTGCGACCAACATCGCCGCTCAAGGCACGACGAGCTTCGCGACCCATTGATACTCCCACCTGCCGGGCGGAAACCCCGCCCGGCATTTTGTCTCATGCGCCCATGCAAGGAGACGAATGATGCTCTTCCCATCCATCGGGCGGTGTGCCGCGATCGGTATTGCCGTCGCGCTCGCGTCGTTGGGCGGTCCGGTCGCGCACGCGCAGACTGCGGCTGCGGCCCCCCCTCCACCCGCGGTTCACGCCGCCGTCCTCGATGATGCGATACTCGGCGAGGAACGCGGCGGTCAGGCGATCGTGATCGGCAACCAGACGCTGCAAAGCAGCCTTACCGGCAATACGATCGCGGGCAATTACACCGCCGGCGCGATCAGCCTTTCCGACAATGCCTTCGCCAATTTCAACGGCATTGGCAATGTCGTGATCAATTCCGGCGCACAGGCGAATTTGCAGAGCGCGATGAACCTCACCGTCAATCTGGGGCATTGAGGATGACGCGCCGGCCCGCTGCCGGGCCTTATGGCCTGCTCGCCGCATGCGTCATGTCCGGCTTCGGCGCGGTGGCGGCGGCGGCGCAGACGCCGCCGGTGGCACAGATGGCGGTTGATGTGCCGGGGCGTGAGCCGGGCTATACCGTGCGGGTGCGGAGCTGGGCGGAAATCCCGTTCCGCACGATCGTGCGCCAGCGGTTCGATTTCAGCTGCGGATCGGCGGCGGTCGCGACCTTGCTCACCTATCAATATGATACCCCCACCGACGAAGCCGCGCCGTTCAAGGCGATGTACGACAAGGGCGATCAGGCGAAGATCCGCCAGAAGGGATTTTCGCTGCTCGACATGAAGAACTATCTCATCGGCAGGGGATTCGGGGCACAGGGCTATCGCCTCGATATCGAGGACATGCGGGCACTGGAAAAGCCGATGATCGCGCTGATCAACGTGCGCGGTTACACGCATTTCGTGGTGATCAAGGGCGCGCGCGGCGGCCGGGTGCTGATCGGCGATCCGGCGCGCGGGCTGATCAAGGTTTCCGACTCCGAATTTGCCAGGATGTGGAGCGGCATCGCACTGATCGTCACCGCGCCGCCAAACGGACGGGAAGGCGCGTTCAACCTCGCGCGAGACTGGAACCCCTGGTCAATCGCGCCGACTCAGCTCTTCCAGGGCGAGCGCACGATCACCGCGACGACCGACAATCTCCCGCCAATCTATCAGATCCAGGTGCAGATCCTGCCCAGTATCCGTGTAGGAGGCATCCCATGATGCGGCTGTTCATCCGTGGCGTGCTGATCATGCTGGCGATGGCATTTGGCGGGATTGCGCTGGCGGGCGCCGAACTCCCGGCTCAGCCGGTCGCGAGCGAGGCGGCCGATGCGCCCGCGCCTGCGCCTCCCACCGACCGCCTCGCGCATATGACCCCCTTGAGCGACAGCGAGCTGGCGGAGGCGCGCGGCGGCTTCGACTGGGGCGGCATGAACATCAGCTTCGGCGCGGATGTGCAGACCTATCTCGACGGCCAGCTCGCGCTGCGGACATTGGTCAATTGGTCGGCGAGCGGCGCGACCACGCAGACGATCGTCGGCAGCCAGTTGTCGACTGCCGATATGGCCTCGGCAACCGGTGGCGCGGGCGGCATCGCGATCCCGCAAATGCTCTCCGGCAGCCAGGTCTATTTCGCCAATGCCGGGCGCACCGCGTTGATCCAGAATACCAATGGCGCGCTGCAGAATGTGCTGGTCAACGCGATGGCCAACCTCAGCGCGGTGCAGCAGACTAATGCGACGGTGACATTGGGCAATTACACCGCCTTTGCCGCGTTGCTCCACACCAGCGCCCTCAACATGGGGCTGGGGCATGAGATCGCCACCTTCTCGCATTGACGCGCCGGCGCCGGGGCCGGCTAGAAGGTGAAGGGCAGGCGCAGGGTCATCGAAACCCCCGGCGCATCCTGTGTGACCCCGAACTGGAAAGCGAGCGTCACGAGCTGGCGCTGGTTGAGGCGGTAGGACATGCCGAGGTCGAGCGTCCCGACCTGCAGCGTCGAGGAATCCTGGAAGCTGCCGTTAAGCTCGGTGCGCGTCGGCATGATATAGGTGTGGCTATACCCCAGCGAGAAGGAGAAGCGGGGATTGATCGCGAAGCCGAAGCCGATGTTGGCAGTGATCGCGCCGCCCGGATGGACATTGCCGATCAGCGTGCCGGCGACCTCGCGATTGATGTCGCGCGAGAATTGATAAAGATAGGAAATGCCGCCGTAGATTACCGCCGGATCGGAGGGCAGCAGCACGGTGACGCCCGGCTGCACGCCCCAGAAGCCCGACCCGGTCGCAAGGCCATGTGCGATGCCGAATTCGTCATAATCGATTGAAAACGGGCTTTTCCCTGTGTCGCTTTTCACGCGCAGCCCGAGGATGATGATCGGGGCTTCAGGATTGAGCGGGGCATTGACCTGCCAGCGCAGCGCGCCCTCGATATCGCCGATCCCGGTTTGATGGAGGTCGAACCCTTCGGTCACCGTGCCGTCGCGGACCTGCGACAGGTGGATGCTGTCGGTGCGGATCATCGCGGGGATCATCAGCTCGCCTTCGAGCCGGCTGGTGAAGCCGTGCCAGATCGTCAGCGCATCGATCGTGGTGTTGCGATCGGCGGTCGAGGCCTGGATCGAGCCGATCTGCAGCCCGGGCACCAGCTCGATCCCGGCAAACACCAACCGGTCGTTGGCCGAGCGGATATAGGTGAGCGACGCCTG
>JAFKLV010000118.1:6346-6854 GCA_017304125.1 Sphingomonadales bacterium | reverse complement strand
CTTTACACAGGGATAACGATCGGGCTCACTCGCCCCTGCGCGGTAGCGGGAGATGCGGTTGATGCGCCTGTTGCGATGGTCGTTGCTGTGCGCCGCGACGCTTGCCGCGCCGGCCGTCGCCCAAACCAATGCGCCGCTGACGCTCGACTATAGCGCCGCGCAACAACGCCTGCTCCAGCGCTCCGACGCGATCGAAGCCTCTGCCGCCGCGCTGCGCGGCAAGCAGGCGCAGGAAGGCGCCACCCGCACGCTCGGCCGCCCCGATGTCGATGTCGAAGCGCAATTGCTCGAATATCAGAAGACGCTTTACCTGCCGCTCGGCTCGCTCGCGCCGGTGGCGGAATCGTTCGGCATCCGCGATCCGCTCCGCTTCCGGCAGGAACGCACCGCCACCCGCCCGATCGTCACCGCGACCTTGCCGTTCTACGCCGGCGGGCAGATTTCGGGGACGCAGGCCGGCGCGCGCGCGCAGGTCGCGCAGGCCAAGGCGGATCGCGACATTGCGGTC
>JAFKLV010000118.1:0-6241 GCA_017304125.1 Sphingomonadales bacterium | reverse complement strand
CAGGAACGCTTCATCAGCCGCGCGCAATATCTGCAGGCGGAGGTCGCGCGCGACGATGCGGCGCGCGAATATGAGAAAGCGATTGCCGATCTCGCCACCGCCAATGCCGCGCTCGCTGGCATGTTGCGCGCGCCCGACGGCGTGCATCCGATCAGCCCGCTCGGGGTCAATTCGCGCCCGCTGGAACCGCTCGACAATTTCAAGGCCGCCGCGCTCGATACCCATCCGCAGATCGCCCGGCTGAAGGCGCTGGAGGATCAGGCGCGCGCCGGGGTGACGATCCAGCAGTCGAAGCTGCGCCCGACGATCTACGGCTTCGGCCAGTATAATTTCGATACACGCAATTCGCTGCTCACCGATCCCGATTGGACGGTCGGGGTGGGGCTCAAATACAAATTGATGTCGGGCGCCGGCCGCCGCCAGCAGGTCGATGCCGCGCGCGAGACGGTGGCGCAGACCGAGGCGGGGTTGCGCGAGGCACGCACCCAGCTCGAAATCGGCGTGACCAAAGCGTGGGGCGAGGTGGAGGCGGCGCGCAAACGCTTCAAATTGCTCGACAGCGCGCAAATCTCCGCGGCGGAGAATCTCAAACTCCAGACGCTCTCCTATCGCGAGCAGCAGGCGACCTCGCTCGATGTGGTCGACGCGCAGCTCGGGCTCGGCCGCGCGCGCATCCAGCGCGCGCAGGCGGCGAACGATTATGTCCAGGCGCTCGCGCAATTGCTCAGCATGAGCGGCCAGATGGACCGCATGCCCGATTATCTCGCGCGGCTCGATGAGGTGATTCCATGACCGACACCGCGATCGACGAAGCCCCGCCCCCGGCCAAACGCAATCTGGCGCGGCCGATCGTGGCAATCGTCGTCGTCGCCTTGCTCGCACTGGGGCTGTGGCTCGCCTATCGCCCGGCGCCGGGGCAGATACAGGGAATGGTCGACGCGCGCGAGATGCGCATCACCAGCAAGGTCACCGCGCGGATCGCAGCCTTCCAGGTCGAGGAAGGCCAGCAGGTCAAGGCCGGGCAATTGCTCTACACGCTCGACAGCCCCGAAGTCGCCGCCAAGACCGAACAGGCCGGCGGCGCGCTGGCGGCGGCGCAGGCGGTGGAGAGCAAGGCCGACGAAGGCGCGCGGCCCGAGGATATCCGCGCCGCCGAGGCGCAATGGCGCCGCGCGCAGGCCGCCGCCGATCTCGCCACCACCACCGCCGCGCGCACCGACCGGCTGTTCCGGCAAGGCGTGATCGCCGGGCAGAAGGCCGATGAAGCACGCACCAATGCGGTCGCCTCGGTCGAGCAGGCCAAGGCGGCGCGCGCGCAATATGATCTCGCGCTGGCCGGCGCGCGGCGGCAGGACAAGGCCGCGGCGAGCGGGCAGGTGCAACAGGCGCGCGGCGCGGTGGCGGAGGTCAAGGCCGCCGCCGACGAAACCCGCGTGCTCGCCCCCGCCGACGGCGAACTCGGCAAACGGCTCGCCCAGCCCGGCGAACTGGTGCCGCAGGGCTTTCCGGTGTTCATGCTCACCGACACCGCGCATCCGTGGGTGACGCTCAACGTGCGCGAGGACCAGCTTCACGGGCTGGCGCGCGGCAAGGAACTGGAGGGGACGGTCCCCGCGCTGAGCGACCGCCGCGTGCGGTTCCGCGTGAGCTACACCGCGCCGGCCGGCGATTTCGCGACATGGCGCGCGACGCGGCAATCGAGCGGGTTCGATATCAAGAGCTTCGAGGTGCGCGTCGTGCCGGTCACGCCGGTCGAGGGGCTGCGGCCGGGGATGACCGTGCTGTTCGACTGGCCGGCGTAACCAGCGTGGCAAGCGCCTTCGCCAGCGCATTGCGCCGCGAAGCGCGGTTCCTCGCCACGCATTTCTGGGATCTCGCGCTGGTCAGCTGGGTGCCGCTCGCACTGATGGCGCTGGTGGCGATCCAGCTGTCCTCGGGGGTGATGCGCGGGCTGCCGATCGTGGTGGTCGATCAGGACCATAGCGCGATCTCGCGCGAGCTGACCCGGCGGCTCGATGCCGCGCCGGGGGTCAGCGTCGTCGCGCGCCCGGCGGAGATGGGCGCGGCGGAGCGGCTGGTGCGCTCGGGCAAGGCCTATGCCGTGGTGCTGATCCCCACTGATACCGAGCGCGCGGTGCTGCGCGGCACCACCGCCAATATCACCACTTTCTACAATGCGAGCTATTCCACCCCCTCGGGCGCCGCGCTGCGCGAGGTGGGCAATGTCGTGCAGGGCTATGCCGCGACCCTGGCGGCAACCGAGACCGCCGCGGTCGCCGGGCCGGGCAAGGTGCGCCGCCCGCCGGTCGCTGCGCAGAGCGTGGTGCTGTTCAACCCACAGAGCAGCTATGAGATGCAGCTCGTCGCGCTGATCCACCCGGCCCTGCTCCACCTGATCTTCATGGTCGCGGTGGCGAGCGCGCTCGGCCGCGAATTGCGCGACGGGACGATCGGTGCGTGGATCGGCAGCGAGCCGCCGGCGCGCGCCGCGGCGGCGGTGGCGGGGAAGCTCGCGCTCTATCTGGCGATCTTCACCGGCTGGGGATTGCTCGCGATCGGCTATATCGCCGGCCTGCGCGGCTGGCCGGTCGCGGGGAGCGTGGCGATGCTGATCGCCGGCTATGTCACGATGTATCTCGCTTATATCGGTGTCACCCTGCTCGTCGTCGGGCTGACGCTGACGATGGGCAAGGCGCTGTCGGTCGCGGGCCTCTATGCCGGCGCCTCCTTCACCTTCGCCGGGGCGATCTTCCCGATCGAATCCGCCTCGGGCTTCGCGCGGCTATGGAGCGTGCTGCTCCCTTATTCGGCGTTCGCCAAATTGCTCGCGGAGCAATGGATCATGGCCGCACCGGTGCTGCAGTCGCTGTGGCAATTGCTGGCGATGCTCGCTTTCCTGCTGGTCGGCGCGGGCATCGGGCTGCCGCGCTATCTCGCCGCGGCGCGGCGGCCGGAAACCTGGGGGCGGCGATGATCGGGCGCGCCTTCCTCGCCACGTTCCGCGCGATCCGCGGCGACAGTTCGGCGCTGATGCTGCTGATCGGGTCGTGCATCCTCTACGCCTTCTTCTACCCCTCGGCCTATTCGGGCGAGGTCGCGGAGCGGATGCCGGTCGCATTGGTCGATATGGACCACAGCGGCACCAGCCGCGCGTTCGAAACCCGGCTGCGCGCGGTGCAACAGGCCGAGGTCGTCGCGCGGCCGCCCTCCCCCGCCGCCGCGCTCGGCTTGCTCAAGGCACGACAGGTCGGCGCGATCGTCGTGATCCCGGAGGGGTTCGAGCGGCGCATCCTTTCGGGGAGTCAGGGGGTGGTCGCGCTCTACGGCAACGGCGCCTATCTGCTGCGCACCAGCACCGCGCTCGCCGGGGTCGGGGCGGCGCTCGGCGCGGTGGGACGCGCGGCGGCGGTCGATCAGGCGATGGCACAGGGTGCGCCGGCGCCGCCCGCGCTGGCGATGATCCAGCGCCCGTTGTTCAACACCCGCGAAGGCTATGGCGCGACGATCTTCCCGGGCGTCGCCTTCCTGATCATCCAGCAGACCTTGCTGATGGGGCTCGCCTCGCTCGCCGCGACGATGCGCGAGGAGCAGGGCGCGCTCAGCTTCGCCCCACGCGCGCTGCTCGGCATCGCGCTCGCCTTCTTCGTCATCGGCTGCGCCAATGTCGCGTGGTTTACCGGCTTCGTCTGCTGGTTTCAGGATTATCCGCGCGCACAGGCCGATCCGGTCGCGCTGCTCGTCTCCGCCACCCTGTTCGTCGCGGCGACGGTCGCGGGGGCGTTGGCGCTCGGCAGCTTCTTCCGCACGCGCGAGCGGCCGGTGCAATTGTGGATCGTCACCTCGGTGCCGCTCTTCTTCCTCTCGGGCCTGTCATGGCCGAAGGAGGCGACACCGCACTGGCTAACGCTCGCCGCGAAACTGCTCCCCACCACCCCCGGCATCCGGCTGATGGTCGGGATCAATCAGATGGGCGCGTCGCTCTACGAACAGCGCGGCGAGCTGATCAATCTCGCCGCGCTGATCATCCTCTATGGCGCGGTCGCGCTGTGGCGCTATCGCCCGCGCGCCGCGTGACGGCTTATTTGGCGACGCCCGCCGCGCCGATCACGGTCGCGAGGCTCATCGTCATGTAACGCACGGTGTCGTCGCGATCGAGCAGCAGCCGCTCGTCGGGGGCATGCGCGCGCTCGGTGTGGAACCCCGAACCGATCGTCACCGCCGGGATGCCAAGGCTCATCGGCAGGTTGGAATCGGTCGAGCTGCTTTCCAGCTCGGGCTTGCCGCCGCCGATCGCGATCGCCGCCATCGCGGTCTTGACCAGCGGCGCGTCGGGCGCGGTATGCCCGACCGGGCGATCGCCGATCAGCTCGAGCTTATACTCGATCTTGCCCTTGGCGGTGGAGCGCGCCGCATTTTCGCGCGCGACCGCAGGATCGAGGATCGACTTGAGATAGGCGTCTTCCTTCGCCAGCTCGCCGGCATCGACCGAGCGCATATCGACCGTCATCGCGGTTTCGAACGGGATCGAATTGACCGAGGTGCCACCCTCGACCACGCCGATATTATAGGTCGTCTTGGGGGTTTCCGGCACCTGCATCTTGCCGAATGCGACCATCGCATCGGCCATCGCATAGGCCGGGTTGACCAGCCCGAACGCGCCGAAACTGTGCCCGCCGGGGCCCTTGAAGGTGATCTTGTAGCGCTTCGACCCCACCCCGCCGTTGGTCACGCGATCACGCCCCGGCTCGACCGAGATGAACTGCGCGATGCGGCCCTTATACTTCCCCTTGTTGAACAGGTGACGCATCCCGCGCAGATCGCCCGGCCCTTCCTCGCCGACATCGCCCATGAACAGGATATCGCTCTTGGTGCGGATCCCCGCCTTGTCGAGCGCGCGGATGAAGGCGAGCAGCACCGGCAGGCTGGAGGTATCGTCGCCGACCCCCGGCGCGTTGAGGTAATTGCCCTCGCGGCGCACCTTGGTATCGGTGCCCTCGGGGAAAACGGTATCGAGATGCGCCGCGACGACCAGCAGCGGGCCGCCACCGGTGCCTTTGCGCAGCCCCATCACATTGCCTTCCGCATCCGCCTCGACATCGCTGAGCCCGGCGGCGCGCAGCATCTCCAGATAGACCGCGGCGCGCTTGGCTTCCTTGAACGGCGGGGCGGGGATTTCGGTCAGCGTGGTCACCTCGCTGACGATGCGATCATAATCCGCCGCGAGCGACTGGCGCGCGACGTTGAACGCGCGGCTGCCGTAAAGCGCGCGCATCGTCGCCTCGGCATTGTCGGCGGGCTTGGCCAATGCGGGCGTCGCGACCAGCACGGCGGCGGCGGAAAGCAACATCGGAAAACGCGTCATCAGATCCCCTCTTATTATCGTCACCCCGGCCTTGTGCCGGGGTCCACTGCGCCTCCTGCCTTATAGCAAGAGCCTCTTGTCTAACCTCTGCCTCCCGGTGGACCCCGGCACAAGGCCGGGGTGACGGGTTACTTACCGGCGCCGGAAAGGCGGATGATGCCGACGCCCTTCTCGATCGCGATCCTGGTGCCGAACGGTTGCGACAGCCGCGCGAGCCGCTCGAGGATGCGCGCGCCGGTCGCCGGGTCGGCGAGGTGCGGCACGCCGCGGTCGGCGCCCTTGGCGGTCACCCCGAGGTCGACCGGGTAGAGCCGGATTTCCGCGACATTGCCGTCGACATAGCGGCTTTCCGCGATCACCGTTTCATAGAGGTTGGGATCGCCGAAGATCGCCGAGCCGCGCGCCTGGAGGAATTCGGGCGCGGTCACCTTCGCCGGATCGACGCCGAACTGCTCGTACATGTCGGCCGGCAGGTGATCGAGCGAGTTGTTCATCATCGCGAAGTTGCCGAGCGAATAGAAGATCGGCCGCCCCTTGTAGATTTCGATCCCGCGCAACTGGTGCGGGCCGTGGGTGATGAAGGCATCGACGCCCGCATCGATCGCGCGATGCGCGAAATCGACGGTGAAGGCCGGGGGCTGCTGCACCGCCTCGCTCGGCTCGTGATTGTGGAGCGAGAAGATCACGAAATTGCCGTTCTGCTTCGCCTGACGGATCGAGCGCAGATTGCCCTCCTCGTCGCGGGCATTGGCGTCATATTCGAGCGTGATCGGCGCCTGCGGCGACGGGGTGGCGCGATAGACGCGCTCGCCGAGCTTGACCGGCGCGTCACCCTTGGTCCCGGCGAGCCTGGCCAGCACCGCCAGATCGGCATCGGAC
>JAFKLV010000117.1 GCA_017304125.1 Sphingomonadales bacterium | reverse complement strand
ATTCCGCTCAGCAACTCAAGCCGACGAGGCGGCTCCGGACCCACTCCAGTGTGGGTGTCCAGTCCGGTCGTAAGCGTGCCCTCGTCCATGCACGCCAATCTCGCCCTCAATCAGCCATCGCCGCAAGGTGGGACCGGCACAGCGCTTACATAGCTTCCGAGCCTTGGACAGGCTTTTTGCTCACGGCACGGCTTCTGGGGCCCGCCTAGCCGTCACCGAAATTCGGAAGGGCAGTATTGTCGCCGTGCTGGCGCCATTCATGCCGGTAATGAGCCAAAGCTTAAGCTTGATATCCGAAGCCGTTGAAATCGGCGATTTCGTCAAGCGACTGAAGGACGGATTGTGCGCTTTCGCGGGCATTGAGAGAACAGATTCCGATAAGGCTCCTCTCCCTTCCGGCGAGGTTGCTGCGGAACTCGCGGCGCTGGTAAAACCGCTCGCCGGCCGGCCCGGAAGCCGTCTTGATGTTGCTTATGTAAAATACCGGAGTCGGAGTAAGGACAGGCTTGTCGAAATAGAGGCCTCTTTCGGTTCTGAAGAAATTGATAGGATCGCCGTAAACGCGGAACGAGCTCTCGAAGTTGATGGACCTCGCCTAATCGAAGAAGAATCAAGTAATGATACCGCTCCGTCTTTACTAAGAAAAGCCGTTCTGTCTTTGCAGCAGGCGAATACCGGACCTGCCAAAGAAAAAGGAAAAACAAATGATAGGGGCGTGATAAATTCTATATCTGAAAAACCTCTGCCGGTATACTTTGCGAAGACAATGAATGATTTAAAATCTAAGATGGTTGGCCGATCATCAAACCCTTTCATTAAACCGTTCAGGGTTGATGCTCTTGTAACGTATGAGAATGGCGAACCAAAATCGTACACCGTAATCGACGTCCACGGGCCCTATCGCCAACGAAAGAAGAAGGGACCGCCAGATTTGCTGTCCCAGGCCGCGAGCTGATCCGATACGACTCGCTGCGGAAAACAGGGCGCCAAATGGGAAAGATCGAGGCCTGGATACTCCACACGCTCCAGCGCTTCCCGGAGCTGGGCTGGGGTGAAGTCTGAACCGTAATCCCGTTCGGGCCCAGGAATCTTGCGACCGGCGAGCGCTAGGCCTTTGGGCCGCCGGACGGGCGTCACGGGATATCAACGGTAAAGCGGGGCAAGGAGCGAATCGCCGAAACCTTTGCCTCCAGCGGAACGCTGCCGTATTTTCTGCCGGTTGTATTTGGTGCGTGTCCGGTGATGGCATCGGATACGGAGTCTTGAATGCCAGCGCCGCGGGCCAATGTTTTGAAGGTATGGCGCCAGGCATGATTGGGCATGATGCCTGTATCTTTGATGCCGATGTCTTCGCGTACCCACTCTGCCAGTCGCTCGCCTACCTTCTTGTAGTGCCTGCTGCCCTCCTTATCGGCACGTTGCTTGGTCGGATCATAGAAAAGGGGACCGGCGGCTTGGCCCCGCACCATCTCTAGGAAGCCCTGCTCGATCAAGTGGGGGTGCAACGGGACGATACGGGCTTCCTGTGTCTTTGTCGTACCTGCTTCGGGCGTGATTCTCACGACGTGAACGCCTTCGATCTCCTGCACGTCATCGGTGCGGAGCTGAGACATTTCGTTTACCCGCGCTCCCGTGTACGCGCATAGCCAAGGTATCCAGCGCCGAGCCAATTGGTGTCCCTTAGCCATTCTGGGGCTAGTGGGCTCCAAGGACGCTTTAAGGATGCGCTGGGCTTCCTCGTTTGTAAAATCACGGTCCCGCAATTTTTGTTGTTTCGGGACACGGGCCCTGATTCCACTCGCGACATTCGTCGGGATTGTCTGCTGATCGACCGCCCAGCTCAGCGTTGCCCTAAGGGGCGTCAGGTACTTGTTGTTGACCGTCACCGGAGAGCGCGGGGAGCTGCGTTTGGTGGGCTCACCCACAAGGGCGTCCTTCCAACGGACAACATCAGCGGCCGATATGGCTGAAGCGTCATCGTGGGTGAGAAACGCAATCAGCTTCTCCAGCGCACCGCGCCATTCGGACCGCACGCCAGGCGAAATTCCCGCCTCTGCCGCATAGCTGTCGAAGGTTGTTAGGAGCGGAATGGGGCGCTTAGCCTTCGTGTTGGGCAGGCTGTTTTCAGGAAGGGGGGGCGTCGGTATGACTTCACCCCGAAGTCTGGCTTCTAGGGGGGCCCGTAGCCCGATCGCGGCGGCGTTAAGTGCGATGCAAAGCCTCAGAAAGCCGTCGCGATCTTGTGGGTCGATTACCTTTCCGGACGTCTGCAAAAGCTGATGTGCCGTGTGGCCCCAGTGCCCCACAACCGCCTCCACGTCGCCCTCGGCGGCCCAGCGGCGATAGTCATCGATAAGCCAGAACAATCCCTCTTTGAGACGACCGGCATAGTCTGCCCGGCCGGTCCATCTGGCGTCCTCGTCCCGCTGCAACGCCCTCACGCGAAACAGCTCGGCCAAGTAGGCAATCGTCGGTGCGTCCAGCGGATCGAAGGCGCGTTCCTTCATTCTGCGGGCTCGGCTCACGATTGCGTCATATGCGGCGATGGCTTCAGCATGGCGCGTATGGAAGCCGGGAGAGTCGGGCAGGCCTAGCGAGACCTTATGCTCCGCCCATTTCTGATTCTCCTTGCCTGGAATGAAGGGCAGGAGGCTTGGCGGGTATGCGCGACGGAACTCGATCCGGCCGCTGGAATGCTTTTTCAGGTGTGGCACGACAATGCCCATAGCAGCTCTCTTGTACCTCCGCCATGTACGAGGAGGGACGGAAAATGCCCAGAAAACAGCTATTTTCTTGAAAATCCATACCCTTAGCGTAAGGGTGGTGCCGGCTACAGGGATCGAACCCGTGGCCCCCTGATTACAAATCAGGTGCTCTACCATCTGAGCTAAGCCGGCCCGTGCGCGTCCATGCGTCAGCGAACGCCGAACGTCCAGCCCTCGCTTTGCGCGATAGCCTCGGTCATCCGCGCCGGATGCCATAGATCGCCGCGATCGACGGTGCGGCGCAGCCATGCCGCAGCGAGGATCGCATCGGTGGCGTGATCGTCGTAGCGCGCGAGCGGCAGATGCGGCCGCGTGCCGAGCGCAGCCAGCGCGTTATCGAGCGCCTCGGTGGTACGCAGCTTGCTCACCCCCTTGCGCAACCCCGCCGCGCGCGCGGCGATTGCGGTGTAGATTTCCACCACCGTCGCCCCGCGCGCCGGCAGCGCGTCGAACGGCCAGATCGCGAGCTTGCCGCGCAGCCGGTGGAGCAACCGCATCCCGGCGAAACTCGCCTTGGCGACCTGCGCGGCGCCGATCGCGTCATAGACGGTGGAAGGTTTGGTCGACTGATCTTCCCCCGTCTCGCACACCCGCCAGTGGAGGAAATCGCGCTTCGCCCCGTCCGCCGCGCCGAGGTAGAAATGCCGCCCGCGCCGCGCCTCGAGAAAGCTTGCCGCGCCGAGGTCCGCATCGTCGCTATGGGTGTCGACATAATGCCATAGCGCGCGCGCATCGGCGGTGTCGGTCTCGCCCGGCAGATGCGCGCCGCGTGCGACGAACGGGGCGGAGAAGCTGAAATCGAACCCGACCAACATCGGTGTGTTTGCGCGCGCCAGCAGCCAGTCGAGTGCCGCCGTCCGCGACCAGATGCCGCCGGGCGCCGTAACCAGCGTCGGCGCCGCATCGCCCGCACCGCATTCGGCGACCGCTATCCCGCGATGCCGCATGCCTTTCGCGCCCGACCAGTCGATCGCGACGAAATGGGTGAAGCGGTCAGGGGCGGGGGCCGAAGGCGGCACGTTGTGGCTTCTTCGCGCGATCCCACCACGCGCGACGGATCACGTTGCGCACACGTTCCTCGTCCGCCGCGCCGTAGCGGACGAGCAGCCCCGGCCAGCCTTCGTAATGCGGCGTCTGCCAGAAGGTGTCGGGATCGGTGTCGAGCAGCACCGCCTTTTCCTCATGCGGCGCCATGACGTGGAAGCTGTCGGGCTCGCGCCCCGGCGAGACGAAGGCCTTGCCGTTCACCTTGGGGCAGGGGGTGCCGTAAAACGGCGCCATTGCCACATCGGGCAAGCCGCATGCGAAAGCGACGACCTCCTCCCAGTTCTTCATGGCAGTAACGCGATCGCTTCGGCGGAGAAGCGCGAGATATCGAAGCGCGCCGCGCCCGGATCCTCGCCGCGCCGCACGATCACGAGCTGGTGCTGGGGGATGACCATTACCGATTGCCCGCGATTGCCCTGCGCCGCGTAACTACCGACCGGCAGCCCTTGCTTCGGCCCGAACAGCCACATCGTCGCGCCATAGCCCGGGCCGTCGCCCGGCTGTGGGCCGGCTGCCGAAGTCATGTAGCGCATCCAGCCCGTCGGCAGCAGCCGGCGGCCCTGCCACACCCCGTCCTGCAGCCAGAATTGTCCGAGCCGCGCGAGATCGCGCGCGGTGGTCCATACCTGGCTGGAGAGGATGTAATTGCCCTGCCAGTCGGTGCCGGTGGTGGTGTGGGTCATGCCGAGCGGGTGAAACAGCCCGCCGTGCGGCAGATTGGCGTAGCGCGCCTCGCCCAAGGTCGCGCGCAGGCTGCGCGTTGCGAGCAGGATATCGTTATTGGCATAGCGGAACCGCGTGCCGCGCGCGGCTTCCAGCGGCCAGCCGGTCGCGCTCTCGGTGACCGCGGTGCCGCCGAAATAGATCGCATCGGTGCGGTTCCCGGCGGAATCGCTGTGCAGTCCGCTCGCCATCCGCATCAGATTGTCGAGCGTGATCGCCGCGCGCGGATCGCCGGGGTGGCGCCATTCGGGGATCGTCGCCGGATGATGCGGGTCGATCCGCGCGGTGACCGAGGCGATGCCGACCAACGTGCCGCCGATGCTCTTGGCGACCGACCAGGTGCGGTTGCCGACGAACGGGCCGAAGCCGGGCGCATATTGCTAGGCGACGACGCGGCCGTCCTTGAGGATCACCACCCCGGTGGTGACGCTGTCCACGCCGAAGCTGGTGCGATCGAGCGCGCGGGTGACCAAAGCGGCCAGCGCCGGCGACGGGCGCGGCGCGATGCCGGCGTCGCCCATCGGCCATTGTCGCGGATCGGGAATCAGCGCGGTCGGTGGGGTGGCCGCGGGGTTCACATGCTCCGCCCGCGCGCCGATCGGCGAGAGATAGCAGCCGAAGCGCGGCCGCCACATTGCGCGGCGCGGGGCGAGCTGGCTGTCGAAGGCCACCGTCACGGTGCGCGCACGCCGGTCGACCGTCGCGGCGAGCGTCGGGACGATCGCGTCATATTCGGGATAGATGCCGCGCAGTTCGACTGCGGCGATCTGCGCTTCGGTACGGCCGGCGTCGAAAATGCCCTCGCACAGCGTCAGCGCTTTATAGCCCGCGGCGACCGCCTGATGATAAGGGAGCTGTGGCGTCGGGCGGATCTGTTGGGCCGAAAGTGGCGCGGCGAGCGCCAGAAGCGCGATGCTAAGTGCTTTTTTCACGCCGGCGTTCGTCCCACCAGGCGAGCCGCTCGGCAACCCTTTTCTCATATCCGCGCCCGCTGGGCTGGTAGAATGTCTCGGGATTCATCCCTTCCGGCCAATAGTTTGCGCCGGAGAAGGCATCGGCGCTGCCATGATCATATTCATAGCCGGCGCCATAGCCGATCTCCTTCATCAGCCGCGTCGGGGCGTTGAGGATATTGGCCGGCGGCATCAGCGATCCTGTCTCGCGCGCCGAGCGCCACGCCGCCTTCATCGCTTCATAGGCCGCGTTCGATTTGGGGGCGGTGGCGAGGTAGAGGCAGGCCTGAACGATCGCCAATTCCCCCTCGGGCGAACCGAGCAGTTCATAGGCGTCCTTGGCGGCGATGCACTGGGTCAGCGCCTGCGGATCGGCCATGCCGATATCCTCGACCGCCATGCGGGTCAGCCGTCGCAAAGTGTAGAGCGGCTCCTCCCCGGCGACGAGCATCCGCGCGAGATAATAAAGTGCGGCCTGCGGGTCCGATCCGCGTACCGATTTGTGGAGCGCGGAGATGAGGTTGTAATGCCCCTCGCGATCCTTGTCGTACACCGCGACGCGCCGCTGGAGGAATGACGACAGCCCGGCCGGATCGAGCGGCTCGGTGATGCCGACCGAGAACAGAGTTTCCGCCTGATTGAGCAGAAAGCGCCCGTCGCCGTCCGCGCTCGCCACTAACGCGTCGCGCGCCGGCGGAGTGAGGGGCAGGGGGCGCTCCATCTCGGTCTCCGCGCGATCGAGCAACCGGCTCAGCGCGTCATGATCGAGCCGGTGGAGGATCAGCACCTGCGCCCGGCTGAGCAATGCCGCGTTCAACTCGAACGACGG
>JAFKLV010000116.1 GCA_017304125.1 Sphingomonadales bacterium | reverse complement strand
CGGGGTCCATCGGGCCGCACGCTCTATGGCAGGAACCTCTTGCCCTGCGCCTGCCTCCCGATGGACCCCGGCTCAAGGCCGGGGTGACGGAGGGACTATGCGCGCGCCTCCGAAGGGGCGGTGAAAAGCAGCCTACGCCGTCAGTGCGTCGACCAGCGCCTGCACCTTCTTCTGGCGCCATTGCGGCAGCGGGGCGACCAGCCAATAGCCGAGCCGCGACAGCTTCGCCTCGCCGACGCGCACCACGCGCCCGGCGGCAATATCACGCGCGGCAAGCAACTCCGGCACGGTCGCGCGGCCCAGCCCCTGCGCCGCGGCGTCGATCGCCAGCCCGGCATCCGCCACGCGGATCGGCGCCGACGCATCCTCCGCGCCGCAGCCCGGCCAGGCGATACGCAGCTCGCTGGCGCCGTCGGGGCGCTCGACGGTGACCATGCCTTCGCTTTCCAGCGCCTCGCCCTCATGCGTGCCGGGGCCTTCGCCCCAGCGGATCGCGAGATCGAGATTGGCCTCGGTAAAATCGATCACATCGTCCGCCGCGACGAGGATGAAGCGCAATTCGCCGTCGTCGCGCGCAATCTCGGCCAGCCGCGGCATCAGCCATTTCTGGGTCACGTCGCGCGGCGCGGCGATCGTCAGCGATTTGGAGGATTGCCCGGCCTGCATCGCGCGCACCGATTCCTCGAAATGGAGGAAGCCGTCGCGCAGTGCGGCCAATCCCGCCTCGCCCTCCTGCGTCAGTTCCAGTCCCTTGGTGGTGCGGCGGAACAGCACGACGCCGAGCGTATCCTCCAGCGCGCGGATCTGCTGGCCGACCGCCGCCGGGGTCACCGCCAGCTCGTCCGCCGCGCGGGTGAAGGACAGATGCCGCGCGGCGGCATCGAGCACGCGCAGGCCGTTGAGCGGCAGATGCGTGCGCTTCATGCCCCCACCGCCGGCGCGAGCAGCGCGAATTTGGGAATGGCGACGTCGAACGTGCCATCGCTTTCGCCGATCATGCGATAATGCCCCTGCATCGAGCCCGACGAGGTGCCGAGCGGACAGCCCGAGACATAATCATAGCTGGCGCCGGGCGCGATCACCGGCTTTTCGCCGACCACGCCCTCGCCCTCCACCGGATGCTGCACCCCGCGCCCGTCGGTGATCAGCCAGTAACGGCTGAGCAGCTGAATCGTGTGCTCGCCGTGGTTCTCGATGCGGATGTGATAGGCCCAGAACCACCGCCCGCGCGCCGGCTCCGACTGTTCGGGCAGATAGCTGACCGAGACGCGCACGGTCACGCCATGCGTGGTTTCCTCATAAGGGAAGAGCGCCTTCACAATCCTGCCACGCGGAGCGCCTGATCGAGATCCTCGACCAGATCGTCCACGTCCTCCAGCCCGACGTTGAGCCGCAACATCCCGTCGGTGACCCCCATTTCGATGCGCTTGTCCTCCGCGACCGAATGATGCGTCGTGGTTGCGGGGTGGGTCATCAGCGAGCGGGAATCGCCGATATTGTTGGAAATGTCGATCAGCTGCAGCGCGTCGAGCAAAGCATGCGCCTGCTTGCGCCCGCCATCGACCTCGAACGCGAAGATCGGGCCGGCGGCGTCCATCTGCGACATGGCGAGATTGTGCTGCGGGTGGCTCGGCAGCCCCGGATGAAGCACGCGCGGCACGCGTCCTTCGAGGAAGCGGCCGACCTTCAAGGCGCTTTCCGACTGTCGGCGGATGCGCAGATCGAGCGTCTCCAGCCCCTTCAACACCACCCAGGCGTTGAACGCCGACAAAGTCGGCCCGGTGTTGCGGATGAAGGAGAGCAAGGTGTTCTCGACGAAATCGGCCGAGCCGCACACCGCGCCCGCAAGGACGCGGCCCTGCCCGTCCATCATCTTGGTCGCCGAATAAGCGGTAACGTCGGCACCATAATCGAGCGGGCGCTGAAGCGCCGGGGTGGCAAAGGCATTGTCGACCACCGAGGTGATCCCACGCTCGCGCGCGATCGCGCAGACCGCGCGCAGATCGACCACGTCCATCGTCGGATTGGCCGGGGTCTCGAAGAAGAACACCTTGGTCTCGGGGCGCACGGCGTCGGCGAATTGCTGCGGGTCGCGCGCGTCGATCACGGTGGAGGTGATGCCGAACCGCGGCAGCAATGTATCGACCAGCCAGCGGCACGAGCCGAATGCCGCGCGCCCCGCGACGACATGGTCGCCGGTCTGGAGCTGGCACAGCAGCACCGCGGTCATCGCCGCCATGCCGGTCGCCATCGTGCGGCACGCCTCAGCGCCTTCGAGCAGCGCGATCCGCTCCTCGAGCATCTGCACCGTCGGGTTCTGCAGCCGGGAATAGGTCATCCCCTGCTGCTCGCCGGCGAAGCGCGCGGCGGCATCGCCGGCACAGTCATAGGCATAGCCCGAGGTGAGGAACAACGCCTCCGACGTCTCCCCGAATTCGGAGCGCGCGGTGCCACCGCGGATCGCGCGGGTGGCGGGGCGCCAATTGGCGGTGATCGAGCGGTCTTGTCCGGTACGGCGTTTCATGACCTGCCCTTTGCCCGCAAAAGCGGGGGGATCGCAAGGTCTGGCGCTGTCCGGCGCGTCGCGAAGCTGTGCCAGCATCGGCCCCACACACTCCGTCACCCCGGCCTTGAGCCGGGGTCCATCGGGAGGCAAGCGCGGGGCAGGAGCCTCTTGCGTTGGAGCGTGAGGCACAATGGACCCCGGCTCAAAGCCGGGGTGACGGGGGTTTTGGGGTGAAGGCTTGTCCCCGCCAACCCGATCGTTAAACCCGCGACGATGAACGACAGCGGCACGGCGGCGCGCGAAGCGGCACTCTCTTCGTGGCTGCCACGGACGCCGCTGCCGGTGGCGATCCTGCTCGGCGCGGTGGCGCAGGCGCTGTTCCTCGTGCGCCTCGCGGTGCCGCACCGCATGGTCTTCGACGAAATCTATTACGTCCCGGCGGCGCGCGCGATGCTGGAGCGCCATTATCTGCTCAATCGCGAGCATCCGCCGCTCGCCAAGGAGCTGATCGCGCTGGGCATCCGGCTGATCGGCGACACCCCGCTCGGCTGGCGCTTCATGTCGACGCTGGCCGGCACGGCGACGGTGCTGGCGGTGTTCGCGATCGTCCAGCTGATGACCGGGCGGCTGCGCGCCAGCCTGTTCGCCGGGGTGCTGACGATCCTCAACTTCACCGTGCTGGTGCAGGCGCGGATCGCGATGCTCGATACGTTCATGGTCGCCTTCCTGCTGACCGGGATCGCGACGATCGCCTGGGCGATGCGCGCGGGCGGCTGGGGCAAATGGATCGCGGGCGCGATGCTGCTCGGCGCGGCGACCGCGTGCAAATGGGCCGCCGCGCCTTATGTCGCCTTTGCCGCCCTGGCCTTTCTGATGTTCCGGCGCGGGCATCCGGGGCGCTGGCCCGGGCTTGCGCCGGTGCCGGCGGTGGCTTTGCTCGGCCTGGTCTCGGTCGGAACCTATTTCCTGAGCTTCGCGCCAGTACTGCACTTCCAGGTCGATCCGCTGACGTGGCGCGGGCTGCCCGCCCATCAATATTATATGTACCAGCAGCAGGTGCAGGTGCTGCCACACCACACCTATCAGTCCGACTGGTGGACATGGCCGCTGCTGATCCGGCCGATCTGGTATCTCTACGAACAGACCGACGGGGCGCAGCGCGGCATATTGATGATCGGCAATCCGCTTCTGATGTGGGGCGGGCTGATCGCGGTCGTCGCGTGCCTGTGGGGCGGCATCAGGAGCGGCAACCCGCGGCTGCTCGCCGCCTTCGGTCTATGGGCGGCCAGCGTGGCGATCTTTGCGATCATTCCCAAGTCATTGGGATTCTATTATTATTACTATCCGTCCAGCATCTTCATCATCATCGCGATCGCCGCCGCCTTCGATCATTGGCGCGCGCGGCTGGGCAAATGGGACGAGCGGCTGGTGATCGCCGCCTTCGTCTTTGCGCTTTATTATTTCCCGGTGCTGTCGGCACAGGCGCTCGGCTCGCCGCGCGCCTTCCAATATTGGACGTTCCTGCCGTCCTGGGTGTGAACTTTGCTCCCCTCCCTTGTTCAAGGGAGGGGAGCAGGAAGTGAACGGGCGGGATCTAGCTCAAAGCGCGGCGAGCACGGCGTCGCCCATCTCGCGGGTCGAGCAGGTGCCGCCGAGATCGGCGGTGCGCTTGCCCGAGGCGAGCGCCGCGGCGACCGCCGCCTCGATGCGATCGGCCGCCGCCGGCTCGCCGAGCGAGTGACGCAGCAGCATCGCCGCCGAGAGGATCGCGGCGCACGGATTGGCCTTGCCCTGCCCGGCGATATCGGGCGCGGAGCCGTGGATCGGCTCGTACAGCCCCTTGCCCGCGACATCGAGCGCGGCCGAGGGCAGCAGCCCGATCGACCCGACGCACATCGAGGCCTGATCGGACAGGATGTCACCGAACAGATTGCCGGTGACGATCACGTCGAACTGGCCGGGATCGCGCACCAGCTGCATCGCGGCATTGTCGACATACATGTGGGTCAGCGCGATATCGGCATAATCAGCCGCGGTCTCGATCATCACGTCGCGCCACAATTGCGAGGTTTCGAGCACATTGGCCTTGTCAATCGAGCAGAGCTTGCCGCGCCGCCGCCGCGCCGCCTCGAACCCGGCGACCGCGATGCGGCGCACCTCGGCCTCGTCATAGCTCATCACGTCATAACCCTGACGCAGCCCGGCCGGGGTGGTGCGCATGCCTTTTTCGCCGAAGTAGACGTCGCCGTTAAGCTCGCGAACGATGACCAGATCGATCGCGCGCGCTACTTCGGGGCGCAGCGCCGAGGCGTCTTCCATCCCCGCGAACATCTTCGCCGGGCGCAGATTGGCAAACAGGGTGAGCGCCTTGCGCAGCCCGAGGATCGCCTGTTCGGGGCGCAGGTGGCGTTCGAGCGAATCGCACGTCGGATCGCCCACCGCGCCGAACAGGATCGCGTCCGCGCGCCGCGCGAGTTCGAGCGTCGCCGGCGGCAGCGGGTGCCCCGCCGCATGATAAGCGGCGCCGCCGACCGGCGCTTCCTCGAAGGTGAGGTCGAGCCCGAGCCGTTCGAGCACGCGCCGCGCCTCGGTCGTTACTTCGGGGCCGATGCCGTCGCCCGGCAGGATCGCGATCAATGCCATGATAGAGTCCCTTTCGTTCGCGGGCGCTCTTAGGCGCTAACGACGATCAGGCAACCGCCCTTTTCAGCCGATCGAGCAGCCGGGCACGCGCCGGGAGCAGCTCGACACGCCGCTCGACCAGCACATCGCGCGCGAGAAAATGCCCGGTGAGGTCGAGCGCGGCGAGCGCCTCGTCCCATTCGGCCGGGCCGCCGGCGCGCAGGAAGGCGGGCAAGGCGAACAACCGCGATTCGTACCCGGCCGCCGCCGCGCGGCTCACCGCGCCGCCGCTTTTCGGGCTGACGAAGGCGAGATCGTCGGTGCTGCCGGTCGCGGCGCAGCGATCGAGATCGAGCCCGAAGCCGAGTTCGGCCAGCAGCAGCAATTCGTAGCGCGCGATGCTCCCCGCCCAGCCGCGCGCCGCCGGCGCCGCCTCCACCGCGTCGAGCACCCCGGCGAGCGCGGCGTGAAGCCGCGGATAGGGCTGCGCCTCGGGCAAGGTGGCGGCGGTCAGCGCGGCGAGCCAGGCGATCGCCGCGGCCGGCAAGGGCGCGGCGAACAAAGCGGCGCGGCTGCGCAGCAATTCGACCGTCAGCGCGGGAAGCTGATCGTCGGTCCGCGCGCGCCATTCACCGCGCACGATATTGGCCGGCTGGAGGATCGGCCCGAGCCGGCGCGAACGCCCGCCGCGGACATAGCCGGCCAGCACCCCGTCCACCGGGGTCAAGGCACGCACCACCGCGCCATGTTCGCCATGCGCGCGAACGGCGAGGACGATAGCGTCGGCGATCAGATGCATGAGCGCTGATGTAGGGGAAAAGCGCGCGGCGAACAGTGGGTAGCGCTCGCCCGATCACGAATCGTCACCCCGGCCTTGAGCCGGGGTCCATTGCGCCTCTGGCTCAGCGGCCGGAATCTCTTGTCCCGCGCCTGCCTCCCGATGGACCCCGGCTCAAGGCCGGGGTGACGGAGTGGAATGGGGCCGTGACATCGCGTCAAGCGCGGCGGATGCGCCGCGCGATCCCGGCCAGCGCCGGCGCGCGGGCGGCGCGCGCCGCTACGCGCATCGCCGCATCGAACCCGCCAACCGCCGCCACCGAGGCGCGGTTGGCCAGGGTCGGGCGCAGCAGCAGCAGGTCGCGACACGCCAATCCGCCGCTCGCCAGCGCGCGCACGATCGCGGCGCCGACACCTT
>JAFKLV010000115.1 GCA_017304125.1 Sphingomonadales bacterium | reverse complement strand
GATACATGGAATATCGGCGCGGTCTTCTCGCCGCGCTTCCTGCCCGGCTTCAGCGTCTCGGTGGATTATTTCCGCATCAAGATGAAGAATGCGATCGGCACGCTGAGCGCGCAGGAGATCATCAATCGCTGCTTCGACGGGCGGCAGGAATATTGCAACGCCTATACGGTCGCGCCGCCGCCGCTGTCGTCGCCGGGCACGCCCTATCTGCTGTTCCGCGCGCAACCGTTCAACTTCACCAGCCAGCTGGTGCGCGGGATCGATTTCGACGCCTCGTACCGCATCCCGATCGGCAAGGGCGACAGCTTCACGCTGCGCGGGCTGGCGACGCGCTATATCGACAATATCATCGATCAGGGCATTCCGGGCACCGTGCCGCTCAACAGCGTCGGGGTGAACGGCAGCCAGACCGGCACGCCGAAATGGCTCTACCGCGTCAACGCCACCTATGATTCCTCGTCATTCTCGATCACCACGGTGGCGCGCGGGACGAGCGCGGGGCGCTATGACATCGGCGGCATCGAGTGCCAGACCAATTGCCCGCTCTCGACCACGCAATTCCCCACCTATGACAACAATCGCATCAAGGGGACGTTCTACGTCGATCTCAACCTGACCGCGAAGATCGCGATCAGCCAGCCCGGCGACGGCGAGATCTTCTTCAACATCACCAATTTGTTCGATGCCGGCCCGATGCTGGTGCCCGAAACCGGGCTGGCCGCGAATTCGACCTATAGCGACCTGCTCGGCCGCACCTTCCGCGTCGGCTTCCGCGTGCGGACACGATAGAGCGGGAGCGGGCGCAACACCGGCCGGGCCGCAAACCGGTCAGGTATCGCGCCCGCGACCGAACCCCTGCGCGACTTCCGCCGTATCCATCGGGCGGACCAGCATGAAGAATGCACTCCACTGATGATGCTCGAATTGCGCCTTGCGATCCTGCTCGGCGATGCGGTGGATGTCGCGCCGGAGATCCTCGAACAGCGCATGGACCTGCGCGCGCCCCGCCTCGGTCAGCTTGACAACATCGGAGACGTAGCGCGCATCGGGGCTGCTGAAATCCATCGACAGGTAAAGCTGCTTGATATTGTTTTCGAACGCCGCCGAGAGCGGCCCGCCGCGCCGCCAGCGCACCGCGCGCGCGGTCAGCGCGCGGGCGCGGCCGCTCGCACTGACATCGACGAGGCCAAGCCGCACCAGTCGCGCCAGATGCGCCTCGACCCGCTCGGCGGGCAGGCCGAACTCCTGCATGAAATCTTCTTTCTGCCACCCGTTGAGGATCGAGAAGAAGAGAAAGGCGAGCGCGCGATCCGCAGCGAGAATCCGCTCCTGCCGCAAGGTGAACTGGGTCGCGACCTCGGCCTCGGCGGCGTCGATCAGGTCGCGAATGTCGATCCCGGCAATCCCACACAGCTGATCGAGCCGGTCGAGCGTCAATCCCTGCCCGTGGAGCCAGCGCCGCGCGGTCGCCTCGCCGACGCCGGCGCGTTTGGCGAGCGCCGCCACGCTGATCCGCTCACGACGCAGCGCGATCCGCAATTGCTCGAGCAGCGCCACCGCACCGGGGCGGCGCTGGGCGGGGACTGATTGGTTTTCGATCATTTGATGATCGTTATCCTGTCATATGGCGATCGATATCTAAATATCATCATTGTCGCCGCCGACGAAGCGCGCCAGTTACCCAGGCTCCAGAACGAGCGGGAGGATGCGCGGATGGCGACAACCAAAGACTATCGGCTGGGGGAATTCACCTTCCCGCGCGGTTGGTTCATGGCCGCGACCGCCGCGGAGGCGACCGGGGCGCCGCGCGCGTTGCGGCTGCTCGGGCGCGATCTGGTGATCTATCGCGGGGAGTCCGGGCGCGCGGTGGTGCTCGATGCTTATTGCCCGCATATGGGCGCGCACCTCGCCGCCGAACAAAGTTCGGGCGAAGGCGCCCGCCGCATCGAAGGGGATTCGATCCGCTGCCCCTATCATGCATGGCGCTTCGGTCCCGACGGGCGCTGCAATCACGTCCCCTATTTCGACGGCCCGATCCCCGCGGCGGCAAAGCTGCGCGCCTTTCCGGTCGAGGAACGTTATGGCTGCGTGTTCATCTGGCACGATCCCGAAGAAGGCGCACCGGATTATGCCTTGCCCGAGCTTCCCGAATGGGATGACCCGCATTGGGTGCAATGCCGCTACGACGATCTCGGCACGATCGACGTCCATCCGCAGGAGGTGGTCGACAATATCGCCGACACCCGCCACTTCGGCCCGATCCACGGGATGAAGCTGGCCTATTTCGACGACATGTTCGACGGCGTCGTCGCGCGCCAGCGCTCAGGCGGCGGGCATGAGACGATGACCAGCGCCGAGGGACTGCTCGAAAGCGACGCGACCTATAC
Source organism: Sphingomonadales bacterium (assembly GCA_017304125.1). Taxonomy (GTDB): domain Bacteria; phylum Pseudomonadota; class Alphaproteobacteria; order Sphingomonadales; family Sphingomonadaceae; genus Sphingomonas. The sequence goes on along the minus strand of JAFKLV010000115.1, from coordinate 3,947 downwards.
CGGCCCCGGCATCCTCGTCGCGCGCTTCGGCGGCGAGACCGATGCGGTGCAGATCATCCTCCACACCCCGATCGAGGACGGCCGCACGCAGATCTGGCACGGGATCATCACCCGCGGCAAAACCGCCCCGCCGTCGGATGCCGACCGGGCGATGCATCAGGCCTATCACGCGACCGGGCTGGCCGCCTTCTCGCAGGATTTCGCGATCTGGCGCACCAAGGCGCCGGCGATCGACATCCTGCGGCTGCCGACCGACGGGCCGTTCCACCGCGCCCGCGCCTGGTATCGCCAATTCTACAACCCGCGCGCCAGAGCCGGTGAGTATCAGCAGCGCGCCAACGGCTTCTATCCCACCAAGGGAATGCCGGCCCACGCCACCGCCGAAGCGGCGGAATGAGCCGAACCGCGACAAAGCGGCTTCATCTGCGCGCGCCGCGCCATTACGGTCGCGCGCGATGCTGGGCCATTTCAATATTCGCACCGCAAGCGTCATTGCCGCGGTCCTGACCCTCTCGGGCTGCGCGGGCGGCAATTATCGCCCCGTCAGCGACACCCCCGTACGGATCGGGCGGCCCTATGCGGTGCGCGGCACGACCTATACCCCCGCCGCCGACCCGAGCTATGACATGCTCGGCTATGCCAGCTGGTACGGCAACGAATCCGGGAACCGCACCGCCAATGGCGAGCGCTTCCGCCCGCGCTGGATCACCGCCGCGCATACCACGCTGCCGCTGCCGACCTATATCGAGGTGACCGCGCTCGATACCGGGCGGCGGATCATCGTCCGGGTCAACGATCGCGGGCCGTTCGTGACCGGTAACGGCCGCATCATCGATCTGTCGCGCGGTGCGGCCGATGCGCTGGGGATCAAGGCGCAGGGGCATGCGCCGGTTCGCGTGCGCCGCGTCGAGCCGTCAGAAAAGGATCGCGCACGGCTGCGCGCCGGCAAGCCCGCGAGCGAATTGCCCCCGCTGCCGCCGACGCAATTGGCCAACCTGCGCATGCAACTCGCGGTCGGCACCGGCCAATCGCCGGGGGATTCGACAGCGCCGCCCGCGGCCGACACGCCAATGCTAAGGTAGATCAGGCAAGAACAAGCGCGGCAGGCGGGCGCGATTGCCCGCCTGCCGCCCCTGTCACATGCGAACCGAGGCGCCGAACAGGAAGGTCCGCCCGGCCAATCCGTCATAATAGACGTTCTGTGCCGCGTTGCCGCTTGCCGGATAGGGAACGCCGCGATCGGTCACATTGTTGATGTTGATGCGGAAATCGAGCCGGTTCGTCGCGTGGAAAGTCACGCCGGTATTCCAGATGATATAGCTTCCCACGCCCGGAACGTCGCGCGTTCCCGGCGGCTCGGTGGCATCGAACACCGCCGGGCCCGTGTAGAGCACCTGATTGAACCACGACACCGGGCCGCTATCGAGCGTCGCGTTAAAATTCGCCCGATCGACATTGCTGCCGATTTGACCGCGGGTGTTCTGAATCCCGGCATCGGCGCTGATGACCGTATATTGCTTGATGATGTGTTGATACGTTACACCAAGCGTCATCTGGCCGAGATCGGCGGGCATGTTGAAACGATAGTCCAGCGTTGCCTCAACCGCACGGAACACGCGCCCGCCCTGGTTGATGAACGGCTCCTCAAGCGTCAGCACCTGGCCGAAATTGTCCGGCGTCGTGTCGCGCGTGACCAGGCCGCAATAGTAATTGTTCGGATAGCTGGTCGAATCGTAGCAACCCTTCAACACGTCCTCCGCCGAGGAAGATACGATCGTATTCGACAGATCGATGCTGATATAATCGGCGGAAATCGAAAGCCCGCGCAGGACCGGCGGCTGCAACACTGCACCTACCGTCCACGACCGCGCGGTTTCGTTCTGCAGATTCCGGTTGCCGATCACCGTGATCGGGATCGTCGCGGAATTGATCAGCGAGCTGAAGTTGGTGGGCAGCCCGGCTGCCGCGCAATTCTTCTGACGCACGGCCGGATTGGGGCCGCTGTTCAGATTCTGTTGATCGCACGGATCATAGCCGCCGTCATAGGCCGGCTGATTGGCAGCATAGAGCTCGGTTACCGCCGGTGCGCGGATCGCACGGGTATAATTGCCGCGGATCGCGAGCCAGCTGGTCGGTGCCCAGCGCCCGCCGGCGGTCCAGGTGAATGCGCTGCCGTTGACCGAATTGTGGACGTAGCGCCCCGCGGCATTCAGCTCGAACGCGTGAATGAGCGGGATATTCTGCGCCGGCCCGATCAGCGGCGCGCGCAATTCGCCGAACAGTTCGTTGGTCGTGTAGCTGCCGGCAAGGCCGTCGATCGCGATCGAGCGGCCAAGCGCCTGCGTGTAGTAGGCATCGGGCGAGAAGCGCGAATATTCGCGGCGATTTTCATAGCCGACCGAAATGCCCAGATCGCCACCCGGCAGGGTCATCAGCGCGCCGGTCAACGTCGCAAGGAAATCCCGCTGCGACGTGATCGAATCCGTGCGCGCATTCGTCGTCACATAATTCCGCGCGGCCTGGCTCGGCGCGCCGTTGCCGAACAGATCGAGCGGCGCGCAGGTTTGCGAGATCGTGCCGTTATATTGCGGGGTGTTAGGCGGCTGCGTCGGATCGTTGGGGTCGGGATTGAACGGCAGACAGACGATGTTGCCGTTCGCATCGCGCCCGACGTTCAGCGCGCGGCGCAGGTTGGATTCGACCAGACTCGGCGTCAGTGACGTGCTGCTGGTGCGCCCGTAATTGGCCGAGACTTCCCACGTGAATTTGTGACCGAGCGCCTGGAAGTCGCCGGTGAAGCCCCCGACGAAGCGATACATTTCCTGATTCAGCCGCGCGACGCCGCTGACCAGATCGGTATTGGCCCGTCCGAGATAGAAAACGTCATTATCGGTTGCCGGCAACCCGTTCGCGATCAGATTCTGGACGATGATCGCCTTGGCCTGCGGGGTCAGGAAGGGGTTGCCCACCTTCATGATATAATTGCCGTTGATGTCGAAGTCGCCGGGCGCAGCCTGCCGGAAGAAGGCGGTGTTATAAACCGGCTGCCCCGCGAGATTGGTTGCATTGCTCCGCGAATACCAGCCTTCGCCGAAGAACCGGATTCCGTCCGTGACCTGATAGTTCAACAGGGCCGTTGCGTTGAAGCGATTGTCCTTCACCCGCAGGTTGGTGATGTTGGCCATATTGAGCGCATCACCACCAATGAAGGTCGTGGGATCGCTGGTCGCGAGGCCTGTGTTGAACGGGATCAGGTTACCATCCGGCCCGAAGCGCAGAAGGTTGCCGTTCGCATCGGTTATGCTGCGGGTCGGCCCGAGCGTCCCGCGATCGAGGAAATACGGATTGCCGCCCGGCTCACCCAGGAAGGTCCGCACGTTCTGCACCAGAACCTTGGAGAAATTGGTATTGTACGGCGACCCCGGAAAATCCGGCGAGATGAAGCCATATTGCCGGCGGATGACGTCGCGCTGGTTCCCGAGCAGGCCGTCGTCGTGATTATATTCAGCGTCGACGGTGATGTTGCCGCGCCCGTCCGCGAAATTCATACCGGCGAGCGCGCGGATGCGCTGATTGCCGAGGTCGCCGCGGCTGCTGATCCCGGCCTGACCGTCAAGATCAAGGCCTTGGAAATCGCGCTTGAGAATGATGTTGACCGTCCCCGCGATCGCATCCGAGCCATAGATCGGCGCGCCGCCGATCGAGATCGTCTCGACGCGGTCGATCAGCTTGGTCGGGATCGTATTGAGATCAACCTGCGTGCCGCCACCGGCCTGCGAGAAGATCGTCGCCGGATTGGCACCGACAAACCGCCGTCCGTTGACGAGGGTCAGCGTGCGTTGCGATGCCAGACCGTAGAGATTGACGAAGCGCTGACCGACGCCGAAGCCATTACCCTGATCGCCCACAGTGGAACTGTCGGCAAGACCGAAGCCGGGCAGCTGGTT
>JAFKLV010000114.1 GCA_017304125.1 Sphingomonadales bacterium | reverse complement strand
CATTTCAGATTATTTCAGGGCCTGTTGCGCTGATGGCATTCGCTTTCTCCCCGTCATCCCCGCGAAGGCGGGGATCCATGCGCGCAGGTCGGAGAAAGAGTCGCGAGGCCAGCCGGAATGGATTCCCGCCTTCGCGGGAATGACGGACGAGGGCGCTTTCAGCGCCCCAGTGCGAGCGGCAGCGTGACGGTGGCGATCGCGCCGCCGCATTCGCGATTGGCGAGGCTGACCTGTCCTTCATGCCGCGCGATGATCGCGCGGGCGATGGCGAGGCCCAGCCCGGTGCCGCCGGTCGCGCGGTTACGCGAAGGGTCGCCGCGCACGAACGGGTCGAACAGTCGCTCGGCCTGTGTCGGATCGATCCCTGGCCCGTCATCCTCGACGCGGATCGTCACGGCGGCTTCTTCCGTCGCCCAATTGACCCGCGCCGCGCCGCCATAGCGGATCGCATTGCCGATCAGATTGGCGAACACCCGGCGCAACGCGCGCGGATCGCCGCGCACCACCGCGCGCGAACCGGGGGAGAGCGACACCGCGGCGCCCCCCACGCTCATATCCTCCACCACGCTGTCGAGCAGGCTGCCGAGCTCGACCAATGAGGCATCGCGCTCGCCCGCCTCGTCGCGCGCGAAGCCGAGCGTGTCGCTGATCATCGCGCGCATCTCGTCGATGTCGGCGACCGCGCGGTTGCGCGCTTCCTCGGGCAATTGCTCGATCCAGAAGGCGAGTCGCGACAGCGGCGTGCCCATGTCGTGCGCGATCGCCGCCAGCATTGCGGTGCGTTGTTCGGCGTGGCGCGCGAGGCGATCGTGCATGTCGGCGACCGCGGTGGTCAGCGCGCGCACCTCGGCCGGGCCGCGCGTCGGAAAGACCGGTCGTGCGGCGCCCGCGCGCGCCTGATCCGCGGCATCGGCGAGTCGGCGCAGCGGGCGCGATATGGCGCGCGCGATCCACCACGCCGGGATCGCCAGCAAGGCGATCGTCAGCAGCATCGCGACCAGGGTGCGGCTGTGCCAGTTGCTGAAGCGCGGGCCGGGCCGCCCCTCGACGATCCGCCACCCCGCCGGGGTACGCCAGCCGAAGGCAAAGCCGCCGATGAACGCGCTGGGGATGCCGCGCGGCGTGCGGAAGATCAGCGCCACCACATCCTGCGGCGGGGCGTTGAGTGCATTGGCCAGCCGGCGCGCGGCATCGGCGTCCGGGTGTTCGCGCCCGAACGAGACCGGCGGGCGATCGGCGGTATAGATACGCAGCGGCGGGCCGGGATCGCCCGGCTGGCGGCCGGTGCGCATCGCATAAGCGATGCTGGCGATGCCGCGTGGCGGGTCTTTCGGCGGTGGCCCGTTGAAGGTGACGACGAACAGCACCACCGCGGTGAGTACCACCGCGCCCAGCACCAGCACGACGATCGGCGCTGCGATCGAGCGCGACGGGCGGGGTTCAGCGACGGTCGACATCAACAACGAACATATAGCCTTCGTTACGCACGGTGCGGATCAGCTCGTCGTCGCCGTCGCGCGCCAGCTTGCGGCGGAGGCGGCTGATCTGCACGTCGATCGCGCGATCGAAATGTTCGGCATTCACCCCGCGCGACAGATCGAGCAACTGATCGCGGGTCATCACCCGGCGCGGATGCTCGACGAAAGCGAGCAACAGCCGGAATTCGCCGTCCGACAGGTTGATCACCACCTCTTCGGGATCGATCAGCTGGCGCCCGACCGGATCGAGCCGCCACCCGGCGAAGCGCAGGTGCGGCCGCTCGCCCGGCACGGCGCGCGCGCCGCCCTGGTTGCGGCGCAGCACCGAGCGGATGCGGGCAAGCAATTCGCGCGGGTTGGCCGGCTTGGCGACATAATCGTCCGCGCCCATCTCCAGCCCGACGATCCGGTCGATCTCCTCGCCGATCACCGACAGGATGATAACCGCGGGGGAGGTGGCACGATCGAGCGAGCGTAGGATCGACAGCCCGTCCTCGCCCGGCATCATCACGTCGAGCACGATCAGCGAATAATTTTCGGCGGCGAGCAACCGGCGCATCTCGGTCCCGTCGGCGGCGGTGTCGACGACATAACCATGCGTGGCCAGGAACCCCGCGGTCAGCTCGCGGATGCCCGGATCGTCGTCCACGATGAGCAGGCGCGTTTCCATATCCATATCGGCGACGGGGTTTAGCATGAAGCGCCGATTAGGCGAGCCATGTCACGCCGGCTTTTCAACGCTGAAACAATTGCAGTTGTATGACGCGTAACTTGCCTTTGCGCTGCTGCGCTGATAGGGGGCCTTCGTTCACGGCGCGGACGATGTTCGTCGCCGGGTTATGTGTTTGGCCGAAAGCCATCGATTCGGAGAAGTGCGGGTTTATGCAGATCATCGTTCGCGACAATAACGTCGACCAGGCGCTGCGCGCGCTCAAGAAGAAGCTGCAGCGTGAGGGCGTCTATCGCGAGATGAAGCTCCGTCGCCACTATGAGAAGCCGTCGGAAAAGCGTGCGCGCGAGCGTGCGGCTGCCGTGCGCCGCGCCCGTAAGCTGGAGCGCAAGCGCGCCGAGCGCGACGGCGCCCGGTAAGCAAGCCTGGCGTGCCGCCCCCGTTTTGGCGGGCGGCACCTGAAATCCGAATCGCGACGGGGCGTGCGTGGCGCGGCCCGGCTCATCCTTGAGGGTTAGTATGTCGACCGTCACCGCCGTCCCGATTCCGCCCGTCAAGCGCAGCTACATCGTGTGGCTGGTGATCGGCATCGTCGCTGCGCTGGTTGCGGCGACGGCGCTCGCGTTTCAGGGTGACGATTTCCTCACCCGCAACGGCCGCCAGAAGGGCGTCGTGACCACGGCTTCGGGCCTGCAATATCAGGTGCTGAGCCCCGGCAGCGGCGCCAAGCCGACCGACGCCGACGTGGTGCTGGTGAATTACGAAGGCAAGCTGCTCAACGGCACGACCTTCGACAAGTCGCAGCAACCGACCCCGTTCCCGGTGACCGGCGTGGTCAAGGGCTTCAGCGAAGGCCTGAAGCTGATGCCGAAGGGCGCGAAATATCGCTTCTGGATCAAGCCGTCGCTTGGCTATGGCGCCGAGACGAAGGGGCCGATCCCGGGCAATTCGGTGCTGGTGTTCGACGTCGAGCTGCTCGATTTCCTGCCTGAAGCGGTGATCCGCCAGATGCAGATGCAGCAGCAGATGGGCGGCGCGGCTGGCGCGGCCGGCGCGGGCGCCGTCCCCGGTGCCGAAGGCGTACCGGGCGCTCCCCCGCACCCGTAATCGCGGACATTCATCGATTTTAGCGCATTCGTCACCCCGGCCTTGAGCCGGGGTTTCGTTGTGTCTGACGTGCGCCGTGCGCGTGCCGCCCGATCGACCCCGGCTCAAGGCCGGCGTGACGGGGCGATGTCAGTAATTGCCCGGTGCGCCGCGCGTTTCGAGCATGCGCTGGCTCTCGCCTTCCAGCACTAATGCGGTCAGCCGGCCGGTGGCATAGGCACCGGTGTCGATCCCGATGCGGTTGCGGAGGATCTCCGGCGCCTCGGTGATCGTATGGCCGTGGACCACCACACCGTCGAAGCTGCCTTCGTAGGTCAGGAAATCGCGGCGAATCCAGCGCAGATCGGATTCGCGCTGTTCCTCGAAGGGCAGGCCGGGGCGCATCCCGGCGTGGACGAAGCGATAATCGCCGAGCGCCACGCCATTGCCGAACGAATCGAGAAAGGCGAGATGCTCGGCCGGCACCGCTTGACGGATCAGCGCGGCGAGCTGCTCGAAATCGCATGCGTCATAAATATCGGGGTCGACCCCGTAGCTGAGCAGCGTCTCGCGCCCGCCCGCGCGGTGGAACACCGACAGGGCGCTGCGATCGCCCTTTGCGGCGTGGAGCAGCAATTCCTCGTGATTGCCCTTGATGAAATGGCACGTCCGCCCGGCGGCGGCGAGCGCCATCGCGCGCTCGACCACGCCGCGCGAATCCGGCCCGCGATCGATCAGATCGCCGAGCAGGATCAGTTGCACGTCGCCTGTCGCGGTCGCGCTGTCGCGCTCGATCGTGGCGAGCAGGTCGTCGAAGCAATCGCGCCGCCCGTGAATGTCGCCGATCGCATAGACGCGCAGCCCGGCGGGGAGCCGCGGCGGCTCGATCACGGGGGCAGGGGCCGATTTGCGGAAGAGACGCGAGATTACCATACGGACACGCGACGATATAGCCGCGCCACCGAAAGGCTCAAGGAAATCCGGTGGTCAGCGGCGACGTGTGGCCGCGGTCAGGCGGCGTGGCGGCGGATCGCGGGGAGCGATTTGCCGGGGATCGCATCGCCCCAGATGCCCCGGGTATCGAGCACATATTTGTCGGCGCGCTCCTCCGCCGGGACCGAGCGGAAGATATCGTGGTCGACCAGCACGATCATGATCGGGCAATCGGCCAGCGCGGTATCGATATCGATCAGCCGCGCGCCGGTCGTCGCCAGCGTCGCGGGCAATTCGCGGGCATAGGGCTCGACGACCGCGATGCGCGCGCCGAATCGCGCCGTAAGCGCCTCGACCGCCTTCAGCGCGGGGCTTTCGCGGAAATCGTCGATATTGGGCTTGAAGGCGAGCCCGAGGCAGGCGACCGGCACGCCGGGCATCGCCTCGAGCAATTCGGCCGCGCGTGCGATCACCCAGTCGGTCTTGCCGTCGTTCACTTCGCGCGCAGTGCGGATCAGCGGGGTGCCGGCGGGATCGGCGTGGACCAGGAACCACGGGTCGACCGCGATGCAATGGCCGCCGACGCCGGGGCCTGGCTGGAGGATGTTGACGCGCGGGTGGCGGTTGGCGAGGCGAATCACCTCCCACACATCGACCCCCATCTTGTCGGCGACGATGCTCAGCTCGTTGGCGAAGGCGATGTTGACGTCGCGGAAGGCATTTTCGGTCAGCTTGGTCATTTCCGCTGCGCGCGCATTGGTGGTGACGCAGGCGCCACGCACGAAGCGGCGGTAGAAGGCCAGCGCCTTACGCGCGCAGCGTGGGGTAATCCCGCCGATCACGCGATCATTGTCGATCAGTTCGACCAGAATGCGCCCCGGCAGCACGCGCTCCGGGCAATAAGCGATCGCGATATCCGCGGCCTCGCCCGACGCGCCCGGCACCTTGAGATCGGGGCGCAATTTGGCAAGCAGATCGCGCACTTCCTCGGTCGTGCCGACGGGAGAGGTCGATTCGAGCACCACCGTGTCGCCGGGCTTGAGCACCGCGGCGATCGTCGTCGCGGCGCGCAGCACATAGCCGATATTGGGGGCATGGTCGTCGTCGAACGGGGTCGGCACCGCGATCACGAACACATCGGCCGGCTCGACCGCGAGCGAGGCGCGCAGATTGCCGCGTGCCACGACGCCGGAGACCAGCCCGTCGAGATCGACTTCCTCGATATGCACGCGGCCCGAATTGACCGTCTCGACCACGGCGGGGTCGACGTCGATGCCGACCACCTGGGCGCCGGTGCGCGCGATCACCGCGGCGGTGGGCAGGCCGATATAGCCCAGCCCGAACACCGCGACCTTCAACTCATTGTCGCCCATCATCGGCTATCAACCCTCTGCAATCACCCGTGCGATCCGCGAGGAGGCGTTGCCGTCGCCGAACGGATTGTGGGCGCGCGCCATCGCGGCATAAGCCGCCTTGTCGTTGATAAGCGTGAAAACTTCGGAAACGATACGATCGGCGTCGGCGCCGACCAGCCGTGCCGTGCCTGCGACGATGCCCTCCGGGCGCTCGGTCGTGTCGCGCATCACCAGCACCGGCTTGCCCAGCGCGGGAGCTTCCTCCTGCACCCCGCCCGAATCGCTCAGCGCGAGGTGGCACAGCCCCAGCGCGCGGATGAAATGCGGATAATCGAGCGGTTCGATCCGCGCGACGTTGGGCCGGTCGCCGAGGATCGCGTCCATCACCGCGCCGACATTGGGATTGGGGTGCATCGGGAATAGCACCGCGACATCCTCATGCGCGGCGATGCGCGCGATGGCATTGGCGATATTCGTCATGCCGTCGCCGAAATTCTCGCGGCGGTGGGTGGTGACGAGGACGATCTTCTTCCCGGCGAAGCGCGCCGCAATCGAATCCAGCCCGGCGGCGAGCGTGGGATCGGCGGTGATCCGGGCGCCGGTCCATTGCAGCGCATCGATCACGGTGTTGCCGGTGACATGGACGCCGGTGCGGATATTCTCGCGCGCCAGCGCCTCTGCGGCGGTGTCGGTCGGGGCGAAGTGCAGATCGGCGATCGGCGCGACGATGCGGCGATTCACTTCCTCGGGCCAGGGATGATAGATATTGCCCGAGCGCAGCCCCGCCTCGACGTGCGCCACCGGGATGCGGCGATAATAAG
>JAFKLV010000113.1:1150-7495 GCA_017304125.1 Sphingomonadales bacterium | reverse complement strand
CTTCAGGTCACGACGCATTATTCGTTCCTGCGCGGCGCCTCGTCATGCGAGCAATTGTTCGCCACTGCCGCCTTGCTCGGCATGCCCGCGCTGGGGATCGTCGACCGTAATTCGGTCGCCGGCATCGTCCGCGCATTGCGCGCCAGCGAGCGGGTGCGCGAGGACACCGGCATCGCGGTGCGCGCGATCCCCGGTTGCCGGCTCGATCTGGTCAGCGGCGATTCACTGTTGGTCTGGCCCGAGGATCGCGCCGCATGGAGCCGGCTCACCAGCCTGCTCAGCATCGGCAAGGCGCGCGCCGACGCGCAACGCGGCGAGAAGGGCAAATGCTTCCTGCATTGGGAGGATCTCGCCGATCGCGCGGAGGGGCTGGTCGGCGCTTTGGTGGCCGATCGCGTGCCCGATCCACAGGCATTGCGCTGGATGGCCGATCTGTTCGGCGCGGAGGGACGCGGGCATGTCTGCCTGACGCATCATCGCCGGCCCGGCGATGCGCTGCGGCTCCACGACACCGCGCTGGCCGCCGAGGCACACGGGCTGACCCCGCTCGCCACCGGCGACGTGCTTTATCATCATCCCGCGCGGCGGATGCTGCAGGATGTCGTCACCGCGATCCGCGAGAAGACGACGATCGACGCTTTGGGCTTCCGCCGCGAGCGCCACGCCGACCGCCACCTGTTGCCGCCCGATGAGATGGCGCGCCGCTTTCGCGATCATCCGCGCGCGCTGGCGGCGGTGGAAGCGGTGGTCGAGCGCTGCCGCTTCTCGTTGCGCGACCTGACCTATCAATATCCCGACGAGATCGTCATCCCCGGCAAAAGCGCGCAGGAAGCGCTGGCGACGCTGGCGTGGAACGGCCTGAGGCAGAAATTCGGGCCGAACCCGTCCGATGCGCACCGCAAGTTGCTCGATCACGAACTCAGGCTGGTCGAGAAAATGGGCTATGCGCCCTATTTCCTGACGGTCAATTCGATCGTCCAATATGCGCGCAGCCAGGAGATCGTCTGCCAGGGGCGCGGCAGCGCGGCCAATTCGGTGATCTGCTTCGCGCTGGGGATCACCTCGATCGATCCGATCAAGCACAAATTGCTGTTCGAACGCTTCATCTCGGAGGAGCGCCACGAGCCACCCGATATCGACGTCGATTTCGAACATGAGCGGCGCGAGGAAGTGATCCAGTGGATCTACCAAAATTACGGCTACGAACATGCTGCGCTCACCGCGGTCGTCTCTCGTTTCCGCTCGCGCGGCGCGATTCGCGAGGTGGGCAAGGCGCTCGGGCTGCCCGAGGATATGACCGCGGCACTGTCCGGGCAGGTGTGGGGCTGGTCGAACGAAGGCGTGCCCGAACATCATGTCACCGCTTTGGGGCTCGATCCGCGCGAACCGCGGCTCGCGCTCGCGCTGGAACTGGCGGGCGCATTGATCGGCACCCCGCGGCATCTGTCGCAACATCCCGGCGGCTTCGTGCTGACGCGCGATCCGCTGCGTGAACTGGTGCCGATCGAGCCGGCGGCGATGGTCGATCGCTATGTGATCGAATGGGAGAAGGAGGATATCGAATTCATCGGCTTCATGAAGGTCGATATCCTTGGGCTCGGCATGCTGGGCTGCATGCGCCGCGCCTTCGCCCTGCTCGGCGCGCATAAGGATATCCATCTCAACCTCGCCAGCCCGCTGATGCAGCAGGACGATCCGGCGACCTTCGAGATGATCGGCCGCGCCGATACGTTGGGCGTGTTCCAGATCGAGAGCCGCGCGCAAATGTCGATGCTGCCGCGGATGAAGCCGGTGAATTTCTACGACATCGCGATCCAGGTCGCGATCGTGCGGCCGGGGCCGATTCAGGGCGGGATGGTCCACCCCTATCTCAAGCGGCGCACCGGGGTGGATGAGATCAGCTATCCTAATGACGCGTTGCAGGCGGTGCTTGAAAAGACACTGGGCGTCCCGCTGTTTCAGGAACAGGCGATGCAGGTGGCGATCGTCGGCGCGGGCTTTCCCCCCGGCGAGGCCGATCGCCTGCGCCGGGCGATGGCGACGTTCAAGTCGAACGGCGGGGTCGACAAATTCCGTGGGCCCCTGATCGACGGCATGCTCAAGAACGGCATCACGCTCGAATTCGCCGAGCGGCTGGTCAAGCAGATCGAGGGGTTCGGCAGCTACGGCTTCCCCGAAAGCCACGCCGCGAGCTTCGCCAAGATCGCCTACGCCTCGTCGTGGATGAAATGCCACCACCCGGAAATCTTCTGCGCCGCCTTGCTCAACGCGCAGCCGATGGGTTTCTACGCCCCGGCGCAGATCGTCCGCGACGCGCGCGCCCACGGGGTCGAGGTCCGCCCGATCTGCGTGATGCGCAGCGAATGGGATACGATGCTTGAGGACATCGCGGCCGCACCCACCGGCGCGAGTTGCGTTGAATCGGGATCACCCAACCCGTTCGCCCTGAGCTTGTCGAAGGGCGAACGGAAGATCGGCACATTCCCGCTGCGGCTCGGGCTACGCATCGTCGCCGGGCTGTCGGCCGAGCATGCCGGCAGGATCGTCGCGGCGCGCGCGATCCGCGCCTTCACCTCGGTCGAGGATGTGTGGCGCCGCGCCGGGGTGCCGCTCGCCGCGCTGGAGCGGCTGGCCAAGGCCGATGCCTTCGCCGGGCTCGGGCTCGATCGGCGGCAGGCGTTATGGGCGATCCGCGGGCTGGGCGAAAAGCCGCTGCCGCTGCTCGCGGCGATCGAAACCCACGAAACCCCGGTCTATCTGAAGGCGCTCGCCGCGGGGCGCGAGGTGGTGGAGGATTATCGCGCCACCCAGCTATCGCTGCGCCCGCATCCCCTCTCCTTCCTGCGCGGCGAATTGAAGCGGCGGCGGATCGTGCCATGTGCCGATCTGGCGACGATCCCCGACGGGCGGATGGTCGAGGTCGCGGGGCTGATCCTCGTCCGCCAGCGGCCGGGCAGCGCGAAGGGGGTGCTGTTCCTGACGATCGAGGACGAAAGCGGGATCGCCAACGGTATCCTATGGCCCGACCGGTTCGAAGCGCAGCGGCGCATCGTCATGTCGTCGGCGATGGTGGCGATCCGCGGGCGGGTGCAGAAGGAAGGGATCGTGATCCATGTCGTGACCGAGCAGGTCACCGATCTGACCTGGCTGTTGCAGCAGGTGGGCGATATCGATCTGCCCAAATTGACCCCGCGCGGCGCGGTGCCGAGCGGCCCCGACCACGGTTTCGACCGCGATGCGGAGGAATGGCGCCCTCGCCCGCGATCGGATTATCATTTCAATGATGCCGGCAGCGTGATCCCGATCCGCAGCCACGACTTCCATTAGGCAGCAGCGGCCCCGGCGATCGCGCCGGGGCCGTCATGCGCTCAGGCCGCTTTCTTGTGATGCTTCTTCACGGCGTGATGCTTTTTGGCATGATGCTTCTTGCCAGCGTGATGCTTCTTCATCGCGTGGTGCTTTTTCGCATGATGCTTTTTCCAGGCATGATGCTTCTTCGACGCATGGTGTTTGGTCGCGGCGTGATGGCGCCCATGAGACTCCACCCGGGCGCCCTGCACGCAATTATCCCGCACCGATGCCGAGCAACGCGGATATTCCGCCGCCGGTGCCGCGGTCGCGGCGTCCTGGGCTGACGCGGTGCCCGCGGTCAACATCCCCAACGCGAGCGCTCCGAGAAGGACGATCTTTTTCATGATCACTCATCTCCGTCTTTGTTTTCTATCGTCCGCGCCGGCCGTGGGATTGGCCGACGCGCGACGCAACATTGCCCTTACAGGAAGTAAAATCCCAGTTAATTCGTAGTCATGCACCGGCCACCTGCACGCGGCGCGCGGTCAGCTACGCGCCGACGGCCTGTTCGATCACCCCGAAGATCGGGTGATGCCGATCATCCTCCATCCAGATCCGCACCGTGTCGCCACGCTTCAGGAACGGCGTCACCGGCTTGCCCGACAGGATCGTCTCCACCGTGCGCACTTCGGCAAGGCAACAATAGCCCACCCCGCCATCGGCGATCGGCTTGCCCGGCCCGCCATCCGCATCGCGATTGGACACCGTGCCCGAACCGATGATCGTCCCGGCGCCGAGCGCGCGGGTCTTGGCGGCATGCGCGACCAGCGCGCCGAAATCGAACGTCATGTCGACCCCGGCCTCGACCCGGCCGAACGGCGCGCCATTGACGTCGACCATCAGCTTGCGGTGCAATTTGCCGTCGCGCCACCACTCGCCCAGCGCATCGGGGGTCACGAACACGGGCGAAAAGGCCGAGGCCGGCTTCGACTGGAAGAAGCCGAACCCCTTGGCCAGCTCGCCAGGGATCAGATTGCGCAGCGACACGTCGTTGGTCAGGCCGATCAGCCGGATCGCCGCCAGCGCCTCCTCTCGCGACGCGCCGAGCGGCACGTCGCCGGTCACCACCACCACTTCCGCCTCGAGATCGCAGCCCCACGCCTCGTCGGCGAGCGGGATCGCGTCGCGCGGCCCGAGGAAACCATCCGACCCGCCCTGATACATCAGCGGATCGTGCCAGAAGCTTTCCGGCATCTCCGCCCCGCGCGCCTGCCGCACCAAAGCGACATGGTTCACATAAGCCGAGCCGTCGGCCCATTGATAAGCGCGCGGCAGTGGCGCGGCGGCATCATGCTCGTGGAACCGCTCGCGCGGGATCGCCTGATGCTCCAGATCGGTCGCCAGCAGCGCCAGCGCCGGCGCGACATGATCCCAATCGTCGAGCGCCGCCTGCAGCGTCGGGCAGATGTGCCCCGCATCGGCATACCAGGCGAGATCGTCGGAAACGACGACAAGCTTTCCATCACGCCCATGAGTCGGATTGGCATGCTTCAGGCTGGCTAGTTTCATTTGTTACGATCTCCTTCGCCGGCGCTGTGCCGTACTTGGCCCGCGGAGTCGAGAGCGTGGGCCGCCGCGCGTCGCCGCGCAAGCCGCGATCGGCCTCCATAACAAAAGTTACTTGACCCTCCGCCGCGTCGCCGCGACAAGGCGCGCGGAGAGTTTTGCAGATCGAAGGGTTCCCACCATGTCGCTCGATACCGTCGCCGGCCGTTTCGCCTATAACGAGGATCATGAGGCGTTCCGCCAGACGGTGCGCAGTTTCCTCGCCAAAGAAGGCGTGCCCAACGTCGACAAATGGGAGGAGGAGCGGCTCGTTCCGAAGGCCTTCTGGCAGAAGGCGGGCGAGATCGGGATGCTCTGCCCCACCGCGCCGGAGGCGTATGGCGGGCTCGGGCTCGATTTCGGCTATAATGCGATCGTCGACGAGGAAATGGCCTATGCCGGGGTGCCGGCGGGCTTCTCGCTCCAGTCCGATATCGTCGCCGGCTATATGGCAACCTATGGCTCGGAAGAGCAGAAGGCGGAATGGCTGCCCAAGATGGTCTCGGGCGACGTGATCACCGCGATCGCGATGACCGAACCGGGCACCGGCAGCGACCTTCAGTCGATCCGCACCACCGCGCGGAAAGATGGCAATCACTATGTCATCAACGGCTCCAAGACCTATATCACCAACGGCCAGAACACCGATCTGACCCTGGTCGTCGCCAAGACCGACCCCGATGCGCAGCCGGCGTGGAAGGGCATGTCGATCATCCTCGTCGAGAGCGATCGCGAGGGTTTCCGCAAGGGCCGCAAGCTCGACAAGATCGGGCAGGACGCCGCCGATACGTCGGAATTGTTCTTCGACGACGTGCGCGTGCCGATCACCAATTGCCTCGGTGAAGAGGGCATGGGGTTCATCTATCTGATGAGCCAGCTGCCGCAGGAGCGGCTGTCGATCGCGGTGTCATGCCAGGCGTCGGCGCAGAAGGCGCTCGACGATACGATCGCCTTCACCAAGGATCGCAAGGCGTTCAAGGGCACGGTGTTCGATTTCCAGAATACGCGCTTCGTGCTCGCCGATCTCAAGGCCAAGCTGCAGGTCGGCTGGGCGCACCTCGACTGGGCGATCGCGCGCCATTTGAAGGGCGAGCTGACCAATGAGGAAGGTGCCGCCGCCAAATTGTGGCACACCGACCTGCAATGGGAAGTGATGGACAAATGCCTCCAGCTCCACGGCGGGGCGGGCTATATGAACGAATATCCCATCGCGCGGATGTGGCGCGGGGCGCGGGTCAGCCGGATTTACGGCGGCACCAATGAGATCATGAAGGAAGTGATTGGCCGCAAGCTCTAGGCGCGGCGACGTCCGCGCCGATCGCGCACAGCGCGAAGAGCTTGCGCGGACGGCGGACGGGCGCGCCTTACGCGCCCGATCCGGCCGACGGCTTTGCCGGCGGCGTTGTTGAGCGCGCCGTCACCCCGGCCTTGAGCCGGGGTCCATCGGGC
>JAFKLV010000113.1:0-1101 GCA_017304125.1 Sphingomonadales bacterium | reverse complement strand
GATCACGGAGTCTGCGGCACAATGGACCCCGGCTCCAGGCCGGGGTGACGGAAGGGCACGCCCCTCTTCCACGGCCCCATACTTGACTTTTCAGCCTTTTGCCCTCATCTGCGCTCCGTTCGAGGCGTTCAAAAACGCAGCGTGATCGGGCCGCTTGTCGGCCCCGGCTCCGCCTCGATCGTCGTTCGGGCATCCCAAGTCACGCGGGGCGTCAATCTTCCCCGCCCCCGCGCGCCTGTCTTTTGGCGCGCGGCCCGGCATGTTTTAGGTATTTCATTTCATGACCTTTTCCGATCTCGGCCTGACCGACGCGCTGGTTCGCGCGCTCGACGCCAAGGGCTATGAGACCCCCACCCCGATCCAGCGCGACGCGATCCCGATCGTGCTGACCGGCCGCGACCTGCTCGGCATCGCGCAGACCGGCACCGGCAAGACCGCGGCCTTCGTGCTGCCGTCGATCCAGCGCCTCGCGGATTCGCACAAGAAACTGCTGCCGACGCATTGCCGCATGCTCGTCCTCGCGCCGACGCGCGAGCTGGCCAGCCAGATCGCCGAGAACGCGCGCGGCTATGCCCGCAACTCGCGCCTGTCGGTCGCCACCGTGTTCGGCGGCACCAGCATCAACAAGAACAAGCATGACCTGATGCGCGGCGTCGACATCCTCGTCGCCACCCCGGGCCGGCTGATCGATCTGGTCGAGCAGGGCTTCTGCAACCTCTCGATGCTCGAAATCCTCGTGCTCGACGAGGCGGACCAGATGCTCGATCTGGGCTTCATCCACGCGCTGCGCCGCATCGTGCGGATGGTCCCGCGTCGCCGCCAGACACTGTTCTTCTCCGCCACGATGCCGGAATCGATCCGCGAACTGGCGAGCAAGTTCCTCCACGAGCCGGAGACGGTGTCGGTCGTCCCGGCGGCGACCACCGCCGAGCGCGTCGATCAATATGTCACCCACGTCAACCAGCAGGAAAAGCAGGCGCTGCTGACGATCATGCTGTCGGAAGAGCCGATCGATCGGGCTTTGGTGTTCACCCGCACCAAGCACGGCGCCGATCGCGTCGTCCGCCTGCTCGGCGGCAACGGCATCGCGGCGCATGCGAT
>JAFKLV010000112.1 GCA_017304125.1 Sphingomonadales bacterium | reverse complement strand
TCGTGATCCACATGTACACCGCGACGGCGCCGACCTGGCGCGACCTGGTGCTCGGTCACGCGTCGGCCGAGCTGAAGCACCTCGTCCTCAGCGGGGGGCGCGATGTGCTGGAGTTCGCCGGCGACATGCCGAACGTGCGGTTCGAGTTCTCACCCGAGGTGTTCAACCTCACCGAACCGGACTACGTGCTCGACATCTGCGACTCCATGACCGAACTGTGGGATGCGCGACCAGAGCGCCCGGTGATCCTCAACCTGCCCGCAACGGTCGAATGCGCGACGCCCAACGTCTATGCCGATCAGATCGAATGGTTCGGCCGCAACATCCCCAATCGCGACAGCGTGGTGATCTCGCTTCACACGCATAACGATCGCGGCACCGGGGTCGCGGCGGCGGAACTGGGGCTGATGGCCGGCGCCGATCGCGTAGAGGGCTGCCTGCTGGGCAATGGCGAGCGTACCGGCAATTGCGATCTCGTCACCGTCGCGCTCAACATGTACACACAGGGCGTCGATCCGCAGCTCGACCTGTCGGACATCGACGAGGTGGTGAAAACGGTGGAATATGCCACCAACATCACCGTCCACCCGCGCACGCCCTATGCCGGCGATCTGGTATTCACCGCGTTCAGCGGCAGCCACCAGGATGCGATCAAAAAGGGCTTCGCCGCGCAGGCCGCGCGCAACGACGAACATTGGGAAGTCCCCTATCTGCCGATCGATCCGGCCGATCTCGGCCGCAGCTATGAGGCGGTGATCCGGGTCAATTCGCAATCGGGCAAAGGCGGCGTCGCCTGGGTGCTGGAGCAGGACAAGGGGCTCAAACTGCCCAAGCGCATGCAGGCCGATTTCAGCCGCATCGTCCAGGCGCTGGCCGACGAAACGAGCCGCGAATTGAATGCCGCCGATATCTGGGGCGCGTTCGAGCGCACCTATCTGCCGGCGGCGAGCGACCGTTTCGTGCTGCGCGATTATGAGGAAACCGGCGCCTCGGGCGACCGGCGCTTCGTCGGACGCGTGTCGATCGACGGCGAGGAGCGCTCGCTCTCCGGGCGCGGCAATGGCCTGATCTCCGGGGTGATCGCGGCATTGTCCGAAACCACCGGGCCGGCGCTGGAAGTGGTCGATTACAGCGAACATGCGATCGGCCACGGCGCCGATGCACAGGCGGCGACCTATCTCGAATGCCGCGCCGCCGACGGGCGGACCGTGTGGGGCGTCGGGATCGATTCGGATATCGCCACCGCCAGCGTCCGCGCGGTGCTGAGCGCCGCGAACCGGGCGTAATCTCCCGTCACCCCGGCCTCGAGCCGGGGTCCATCGGGAGGCAGGCGCAGGGCAAGAGGCTCTAATCGCAGAGCGCGCGGCACAGTGGACCCCGGCTCAAGGCCGGGGTGACGTTGGTGCGAAAAGTTACGATCGCAACCACTTGCCCGTCGACCTGCGCCGCCTTACGCCCTCGCGCATGACGAACCGCTTCCTCGCCACCGTGCTGGCGCTCGCCTTGCCCTTCCCTGCCCTTGCACAGCGCGCCGAACCGCCAGCACCGCCGGCAGCCGATCCGGCGGTCGCCGCGTTGCGCGATGCGGCGCTCAAGGACGATGTCGCTTATGATATCGTCGAGGGGCTGACGACCGAGGTCGGCCAGCGGCTCGCCGGCACCGAGGCGGAGGCGCGCGCGCGGCAATGGGCGCTGGCGAAGCTGACCGCGCTCGGCTTCAAGAATGTGCGGATCGAGCCTTATCGCATGCCGGTGTGGGTGCGCGGCGAGGAGCGTGCCGAGATCACCGCGCCCTTCCCGCAGAAACTGACGCTCGCCGCGCTCGGCTATTCGGGTGCGACCCCCGCCGCCGGGCTGACCGCCGAGGTGGTGGTGTTCAAAAGCTATGCCGATCTCGTCAACGCGCCCGACGGCAGCCTGAAGGGCAAGATCGCCTATGTCGGCAATGCGATGGCACCGACGCAGGACGGAGCGAGCTATGGTCAGGCCGGCGTCGCGCGGTTCGTCGGGCCGGCGGTGGCGGCGCGCAAGGGTGCCGCAGCGATCGTGATCCGCTCGATCGGCACCGATACGCATCGGCTGCCGCATACCGGCATGACCAATTTCCCCGAGGGCGTGAAGCCGATCCCGGCCGCCGCGCTGTCGGTGCCCGACGCCAAATTGATCGAGGCGATGGCGACGCGCGGGCGCCCGATCACGATGAAGCTGGTGCTAACCCCGCGCCAGATCGGCGAGCAGGAATCGGGCAATGTCATCGCCGAAGTGCCGGGCAGCGACCCCAATGCGGGGATCGTGCTGATCGGCGGGCATCTCGATAGCTGGGATCTCGCGACCGGCGCGATCGACGATGCCTCGGGCGTCGCGATCACCGCCGCGGCGGCCAAGCGCATCCTCGACAGCGGGCGCCAGCCGCGCCCCACGAGCCGCGTGGTGTGGTTCGGTTCGTAGGAAGTCGGCGGCTATGGCGGGCGCGATTACACGCGGCGGCACGGCGCGGAGCGCCATGCGGTCGCAGCGGAAAGCGATTTCGGCGCGGATCGCGTGTGGCGCTTCCAGGTTACCCTGCCCGACAGCGCCAAGGCGATCACTGATCGCCTCGCCAGTGCGCTGGCGCCGCTGGGTATCGTCCACGGCAAGGGCGAGGGCGGCGACGGATCGGATATCGAGCCGACGATCGCCACCGGGGTCGCCGGAATCGACCTCAATCAATCGGGTCTGCGCTATTTTGATACACATCACACGCCCGACGATACGCTCGATCGCGTCGACCGCGAGGAACTGCGCCAGAACGTCGCGGCATGGACCGCGATGCTCGCCGTGGTGGCCAATGCACCCGAGGAAATCGGGCCGGTGCAGCGCAAATCGCATTGAAAAAATGCGCGATCCGCGGTGCGCAACGTTTCGGTTCGATGAATTTCCTCATTGACCCACCGAAACGGTTCGGTATTTGCGGTGGCTCGCGACGGCGACAGGGTCGGCCGCGATGAATGCTATGCTTGGGAGCATCCGAATGAAGAAGTTTGCCTTTGTTCTTGCTGCCGCCGGCCTGATGTCCGTTGCGGCTTGCTCGAAGTCGCCGGCCCCCGCGGAAAACAACGCGGACGTGCTGGCGGACAACCTGCAGAGCGCCGCCGACAACCTCGACGCGGCCGCGGGTAACCTTTCGAACGCCACTGCTGCTGACGCGCTCGCCAACTCGGCGGACGCTGGCGCCGCTGCTGGCAACGCGTCGAACGCGCAGTAATCGACTGGTCGGGCCTCACGGCCCGATCCGACGAATACGAGAAAGGGGCGCTCCTTCGGGAGCGCCCCTTTTTCATTGTCTAGGCGTCTGCGCCTCGAACACTTGCGCCGACTTGCTCTTGCGCCACGAAACGGCGCTGCTAGTCACAAGTTCGCGTGGGCCTGTAGCTCAATGGTTAGAGCTGGCCGCTCATAACGGCTAGGTTGCGGGTTCGAGTCCTGCCGGGCCCACCACGCTTTCCCGCCGCTGTCGCCCCGTTCAGCGGAGCGACCCGCGCTTCACCAGATTATAGATGGCGAGCAGCACGACCGCGCCAAGGAACGCGACGAGCAGCGTCATCGGATCGAACGGATTTTCGCGCAGGTGGCTGTCATGAGACAGCGCGCCGAACAGGAAGCGCCCGACGATCGAGCCGACGCAACCAATCAACACATTCCAGATTATACCGCCCTGATCGCGCATCACCATGCCTGCGACCCAGCCGATTATGCCCCCCATGATCAACGCGATGATCAGATGCATGGCAAATCCTTCCCTAGGCTTCTTCTCCCGGATGAGCGGAGACTGCATGCTTTCCCGCTGACACGCCACCATTTTATTGGTTTGTGCCAATCAGGGACAGCGGAAGGAGATGGTCGGGGAGACAGGATTCGAACCTGCGACATCCTGCTCCCAAAGCAGGCGCGCTACCGGACTGCGCCACTCCCCGACGCGAGCGGTGCCGGTACGCGTCGCGCGCGATTTGCGCAAGTATTCAACCGACCGCGGCGAGCAATTCGTCGAGCGATGCTGATCGCACGCCGCGCCGGTCAAGCAGATCGAGCACGCGATCCCACCAGCGCCAGAAGCGCACGAGATCGGCGCCGTCGCGCACATAAGGCGTATGCCCCGGCACGAGCGACGGCGAGTGGAAGGCGAAGTTGAGCAGCCGGCTCCCCTCCCCCAGCGCGACCGCGATCGCCTCCAGCGCTTCCTCGGCCGGCACGCCCTCCGGCGTCAGCGGCACGCGCGAGAGCAGGTGCGCGCGGGCAAACAGGCCGCGGGCATGCTGGATCGCGCCCAGCGCCGCGTGGAGCGGTGCGCCACGCTGCCGCAACAATCCGGTAAAGACCGTCGACAGCGGCAGCTCGACCACCGCGTCGCGCCACGCCGCGCTGCCGACCCGCGTGAAATCGGGGCCACCCTCGGCACGATAGTCGAAACCCGGCCGCACCGAGCTGTCGAGCCGATAGCCGAAGCGCGCAAGCAGCGCGAACATCCCCGGCGCCAGCCCGTAGCGCCCGGCGCGGAACGCCAGCGGTCGCCGGCCGAGCGCGGTCACGATCGTCTCGGTCAGCAGGTTGAGCTTCGCTTCGAGCAACGCGGGCGGGAGATTGCCGCCATAGGAAGCAACAGCCGACAATGGCTCCTCGAACGGCGGATTGACCCAGGGGTGGAGCTGCGCCCCGATCGCCACGCGCGGGTCATCGGCGAGGATCGTGCGCAGCAATTCCACCGCGCGCGGATCGGACGCGACCGGATAATCGATGAAGAAAGCCGGCGCGGCGCCGTGCGCGGCGAGCCGGCGATGCGCCTCAGGCAATGCCGCGAGCGCCGACAGCCCGTGCGCATCATGCGCAAAGGGTGCCGACCAGTCGAACTCTTCCTCGGTATCGACGAAGATCGCGTAGCGCGTGCCGAAATCCGCCGGCCAGTCGATCAGCGCGGCCGCATCGGGCGGCGGCACACGCCAACGGCGCGCTACAATCGCGGGCGGTGCCACGATAGTCAGTTGGTCGAGGCCTGGCCCATATCGTGGATCAACCCCGTCGGCAGGCACAGAGTCAAGCGATCCGCATCGATGATCAGCGCCCCGCCCAATTCGCTTGCGAGATTGCGCGCGAGCCGGATCGCGAAACCGGTGCCGAGCAGCGGCGCCCCCGGCATCTCCACTTCGCGCTCGGCGTCGAGCGTCAGCAATGCGGTATCGGGGATCGTCGCCAGCGCGAGCGGGCGCGTGATGTCGATCGCGACATTGGCGCCCTCGTCGCGCACCTCGATCGCCAGCCGCTCGCCATCGGCCGCGCTGGCGATCAGCGCGGCGACCAGCCGCCCGACCAGCCGCTCGGCAATCCGCTCGTCGCAGGCCAGCGCCAGCGTCGGCGACACCGGCGCGAGATCGACGGTGCAGCCGCGCAGCCGCGTGAGCGGTGCCAGCTCGTCGAGCGTGCGCGCCAGCAGCGGCGCCAGCGCCACTGCGCCCTCATGCAGATCGAGCGCATCGCCCTCGATCCGTGCCGCCAGTTCGAGATCTTCGATTGCCCCGACCAGATCGGCGGCCTGGGTGCGGATCGCCGCGGCGCGCTCGCGATAGACATCGGGCACCGGGCCGAGCATCGCGGTCTCGATCAGTTCGGAGAAACCGGCGATCGCATTGGTCGGCGAGCGCAGTTCGTGAACCAGCCGGCGCAGGCCCTCGACCCCGCCATTGTCGGCACGACGACCGATCGCGCCCTCGTCGACGCGCGGGCGGCGCGCGGCGCCGCGGAAGCCGACGAAGCGCCCGCTTGCCGGATCGAACATCGGCACGCCCGAAATCCGCCAGTCGCCTGCCAGCGCGGAACGCCCGGCGATGCTGAGCCGCGCGTCATTGAACGCGGTGCGATGCCGGAAGGCACCGCTCGCCACGCCATCGACATGCGGGCGGCCGTCGCCACCGGGGGTAAGGAAGCCGATCCCGATCACCGCCGCGCGCGGCGCAGCGTCGACCCAGCGGATCACCCCGCTCGCATCGGTTTCGAAACCGAAACGCTCGGTCGCCGCGACCGGCTCGGACGCCTCCGGTTCGCTGGCTCCGGGGACGACGACGGGATGCTCGCCATGAAGCTGGCGGAAAGCAGCGATGCGATCGACCAATGCCGCGATCTGGAAACCGCCACCCGGCGCCTTGGCGGGCTCGCCCCCGAGTACCGCGGCAAGCGGCACTGGCTGGGGCGGCGGCGCGGAGGTGACGATCGGATGCTCCTCGAGCACCGCCGCCGGCGCGGATTCGACTATTTCGACCGCTTCGGCTTCGACCGCCTCAACTTCGGCGGTGGCATAGCCGAGCGCAAAATCGGCCGGGCCGA
>JAFKLV010000111.1 GCA_017304125.1 Sphingomonadales bacterium | reverse complement strand
CAGATCGCGCTGGGTGATCTCGCCCTTGCCCTCGATATTAGGCGGGCGCGTCTCCAGCCGCGCGACATGCTCCTGCTGGAGCTGCAACTCGGCCGAATCCTCGATCGTCACGATCCGTTCGCGCCCGTCGATATAGGACGACAAGGCATTGAGCAGCGTCGTCTTGCCCGAACCGGTGCCGCCGGAAATGACGATGTTGCGGCTCGCCCCGACGATCGCCTGGAGCAGCGGCGCCATCGCCTCGGGCATCGTGCCGAGCTCGATCATCCGCGTCATGCTGATCGGCTTCTTGGAGAATTTGCGGATCGACAGCAGCGCGCCGTCGATCGCCAGCGGTGGGACGATCGCGTTGACGCGCGACCCGTCCGCCAGCCGTGCATCGACGAACGGCGAGGATTCATCGACCCGCCGCCCGACCGCACTGACGATCTTCTGGATGATGCGCAGCAAATGCCGCTCGTCCTGGAACCGCGTCGCGGTCTTTTCGAGCAGGCCGAAGCGCTCGACGAACACCGAATTGCTACCATTGACCAGAATATCGGTGATGCTCTCGTCCTTGAGCAGCGGCTCGAGCGGCCCGAGCCCGAGCAATTCGTCGAGCACGTCATTGGTCAGCGTCGTGCGCTCGACCCGGTTCAGCGCCTCGCTGTTGGCGGTGAGGATGTCGGAGATGATCCCGGTCACCTCCCCGGCAATCTGCTCGCGGGTCATCTTGTCGAGCAGCGCGAGATTGATCTTGTCGAGCAATTGCTGGTGGATCGTCACCTTGAGCGACAGGATGCGGCGCGCCGCTTCGGCGGCAAGCGCCTGTTCCGCGCTTTCGTTGCCGCCCGGCTTGGCCGCATCGGCGGGGGCGGTTCCGGGGCGAGAGCGTTGCAGCTGCCACATGATCAATCCCCCCGCGTCCGCAGCCGCTCACGCAACAGCGTGCCGATCTGCGCCACATCCCGGCAGAATTTGCTCTTGTCGCGCACGTCGCTGACCAGCTGCCCCTGATCCTGCGCCGCGCTGACCAGCGGCGCATCGAGCGAGACGCTGCCGAGGATCGGATGGCCGAGCGTATCGGACACGTCCCTCAGGTCGATCGTCTTGAACAGCCGTTTCTCGACCCGGTTGACGACGATCTCGATCGCCTGGCGCTCGACCCCGACCGAGCGGAACAGATCGAGCCGCCGTCGCGCCTGTCGCAAACTGGCGACCGACAGATCGACGACCAGAATGATCGCATCGGAGGCGAGCGCGGCGGACAGCGCCCAGCTCGTCCAGTCCGGCGGGAAATCGAGCACGACATGGCCGAATTCCTGCCGCAGCAACTGGATCATCCGCAGCAATTGCGCGGAATCGACCGATTCAAGCGGCATGATGTCCGCCGGGGCGCTGATCACCGAAATCCCGCCGCTCGCGCGCGTGATCACCGATCGGATCAGTTCCTCGTCGAGCCGATCCTCGGCCTTGAGCAGATCGGCAAGATCGCCGCGCGTCGCGCTGACGCCGAGGAAATCGGTGACGCTGCCATATTGCAGATCGAGAGCGGCGATCGCGGTGCCGCGGCCGCCGGGGTCGTGCGCGGCAAGATCGGCGGCGAGCTGGGTCGCCACCGTCGTCGCGCCACACCCGCCGATCGAGCGCGCGACCGAGATCAGCGGCGCGAGGCGCTGTTTCTGCCCCGACGCGCTTTGCCGCCGCGCCGCGGTATCGAGCACGACCTGCAGCATTTCCTGCACGTCGAACGGCAGCGAGACGACATCGCTGACCCCTTCGCGCACCAGCGCGCGGACCAGCGAGACGCTGGCGCCGTCGATCGCCGCGACCAGCGGCAGGTCGGGCAGGCGCGCGCGGATCTCCCCCACGCGCCGCATCGACGCGGCATTGTCGGGATCGACCTCGATCACCAGCAGCGCAGCGTCGGCGAGCAGCGTCTCCGGCACCCGACTGTCGGCGTCGAGCGGCACCAGCCGCAGGTCGGCGAGCGGAGTCGCCGTGGCCGCTTGCGCCAGCGGCGCGACGCGCGCCGCCGCGGCGATCACGGTTACCCGAAAATCGCTTCGCAAGGCGGTATCCATGAACCTGGTGGTGGGAAGCTGGAGATTGCCCATGATGCTTCGTCCCGACACATCGCTGCCGTCATTGATTGGTGGAGGCGCCCGACGCCCCCCCTACGCCCGAGGTCGTCAGGCGATCGGGCCGCTTCACCTTGTCGGTGCGGTAGCGGATGATCGCCTGCGTCGCGTGGTCGCCGCTGCTCGGCGCGACCGCAGTGTCATAGACCGGGTGAGGGTCGATGACCTGCGCCGCGACCGCCTGTTTGTTCGCCTCGCCGAAATTGTCGGCCCAGCCGAGCACCGGATCGCCCCGACCATTGGTGGCGCAGCCCGACAGCAGCGCCGCCGCCGCGCCAAGCATGAGCCCCGTGCGCATCGTCTTAATAGACATAGCGATCGTCCTTTGCAGGCGCCTTGGCCGCGCCCTGCGTGGGTGCCGGCGTGGCGGGTTGCGGGTGATAAGGCTGGCCGAGCAGGATGGTTTCGGCCTGACTCGGGTCCTTGACCTCATCGGTCGGCAGCCGCATCGCGACACCCGGCTTGACCGGCGCGACGAGATGCGGCGTGACCACGATCAGCAGCTCGGTCTGATCCTTCTGGAAATTGCTCGAGCGGAACAGCGCGCCGATGATCGGGATCGATCCGAGCAACGGGATCTGGTTGATCGTCGTCTTGAAGTCCTTCTGCAGCAGCCCGGCGATCGCAAAGCTTTCGCCGTCGCGCAGCTCCAGCGTGGTGCTGGCGCGCCGCGTGCGCAGCCCCGGAATGGTGATGCTGCCAATCGTCAGCGACGCGCTGGGATCGATCTGGCTCACCTCCGGCTGGACGACCATGCTGATCGTCTTGTCGCCGAGCACGGTGGGCGTGAACGCAAGGCTGACGCCGAACGGCTTGAACTCCACCGTGATCGGCGGCGCGCCGCCGGCGCCCGCACCGCCGCCCTGCACCACCGGCACGGGGAATTCGCCGCCGGCGAGGAACGAGGCTTTCTCCCCCGAAAGCGCGATCAGCGTCGGCTGCGCCAGCGTCTTGGCCAGCCCGCGCGTTTCGAGCGCATTGAGCGTGGCATCGATCGACAGGCCGCCGATGTTGAACATCTTCTGGAAGATGCCGAACGTCCCGGTGATCGACGCCAGCTGGAGCACCGACGCCCCCGGCACCGTCGAGGTCGACGTGCCGCCCCCGGGCAGCGGGTTGGTGATGGTAACCGGCTGGCCGGGCACGAGTTGCGCGCCCGTGCCGGTCGCCGCGCTAAACGAGCCGCCGCGCGAATTGGCAAAGGCGCTGACGCCGATGTCCTTGCCCGCGCTGCGATCGACCTCGGCGAAGCGCACCTCGACCATTACCTGCTGGCTCGACCCGACCGAGATCAGGTTGATCACCTTGTCGCCGGCATAGGCCTTGGCGAGCTGCGCGGCGCGATCCGCGGCGGCGGGGCTGCTCACCATCCCGGTGAGGACGATCGAATCGTTCGAGATCGCCGCCTCGATCGGCTCGCCCGGCAGCAATTTGCGGATCTGGTCGGTCAGCGCGATGACATCGGGGCCGACCGCGATATCGATCACGGAGATCACCCGGCCGGCCGCGTCGTACAGCGTCAGGCTGGTCGTGCCCATGTTCTTGCCGAGCACATAGATCGAGCGGTTGGTGATCGGCACGATATCGGCGATCATCTTGTCAGGCTTGTCATCACCACCGATCAGCGCCTTGGCGATCGGACGGTCGGCGGTGACGACCTGGCTCTTGTTGAGCGGCACTTCCAGCGTGCCGCCGCGGAGCCCGGCTTCGCCCTGGGCCAGCGCAGGCGCCGGCGTTGCCAGCGGGAGGCCGGCGGCCAGCGCCGCGGAGAGCACCAGCAGCGGGCGGCGCATTGCGCGCGCTTTGCGATCATTGGCCATGCTGCACCCCATATTCGCTGACGGTGGTGCCGCGGATCACGGTCATCGCCGGACCCGGCCGAAGCACGACCGATGGACGGGACAAGCCGCCCGCAAGCTGCGGCAGCGGCAACCGGGGCAACGACGACACCGGATTGGGGCCGCGCTTCGCCGGAATGACGAAATTGGTTGCGCTCAACTGGCGCGGGAGCACCGTCGGACGAGTCCCGACGACCTGGTCCGCGACGTTGCGCAGCGCGAGGCTGATCACCCCGAGTTGCCCGGCCAGCGCCAGCTTCTGCGCGCTGACGGTATCGACCTCGAGCGTCGCGGTCCGGCTGCTCACCGGCTTGGTGGCATTCTCGTCCGACACCTGATCGATGCCCAGCACCGGGATATTTTCCAGCACCACATCGGTCATCTTGTCGTTGGCGGTCGAGCCCTCGCCCGGGATCGGGCGGGTCAGCAGGACATCGACCACATCGCCCGGCCGGACGAAGCCGCCCACGCCGTTCACGTCGTTGATCGATACCGCATAAGCGAGTTTGCCCGCCGGCAGGTTGGCGGCGATCGTCGCCCGGCCGTTGCTCCCCGACACTTTCGACGCCAGCACCGGCTCGCCGATGACGATCGGCCGCAACGCGACCCGGCCGTTCTTGGTCGCTTCGGCGATCGACGCAAAGGCGCCCGCCGGCACGGACCTGGCCGGATAAGCGGCAAGTCGCAGGTTGCTGGTCGTCAGCGGCGTGGCGAAGGACAGATCCTGCGCGGCGACGACGATATTGGTGAGTTGCTGCTCTTTCGCAGCCTCTTCGGATCGCGTTGCGACCCCGGAGAAATAGGCATTGGCGATAATCACCGCCGCAATGCCGACCACCACCGCAATGGCGATCACGATCAGGTTGCGCCCCTGCATGATGCCCCCCACTGGTCTAATGATGCGAGGAATGACGCAGCCGTAAATTCACATTTCCGGCTGCGTCACCGGTTCAGCAATCAGCAGCTCGTACCCTTGCTGGAGATGCACGAACCTGCTGAGTTCATCGCGGTCGAGATATTGCCGCCCAGTGCCACCGCAGCCGCGGCAATGCCGGTGCCGACGATCGCAAGGATCAGCGCATATTCGGCCGCCGACGCGCCCGATTCATCACGGATGAACTGAGAGAAGAACTTGGTCATGTCTGTCACTCCTGAAAAAACGCGGTAGAACAAGACTTCAGAATGGCTTTCACGCAGGTCTTGCGCAAAACCCTAGACTGTTCGTGCCCCTCGTTTTCACGATCTGCATCTCTCGCCCGATTGACGGTACGAGACGTCGGCGCTCGGGCGCTGACGCGCCCGATCGCCTCATGGGTTGCCGATCAGCAGCCCACGCCCTTGTTCTTGATGCAGCTGCCGGCGCTGTTCATTGCGGTCGAAATATTGCCGCCCAGCGCAACCGCGGCGCCGGCAATGCCGGTACCAACGATGGCAAGGATCAGCGCATATTCGGCTGCCGAAGCGCCGGCTTCGTCGTTCAGGAAGTTGCGGAAGAACTGGATCATGTTCGTAGCCCCTAATGAACATGACGGATCGGTCGAACATGACTGCCGCCATGTGTTCCACAGAAAGGCCGTTTACGCTGGCCCCCTGATCGTCGCCGGGATCTCCCGTTTACGGGAGCGATCCGATATTCTTCCGCGCAGTCCAGGCCCCCCTGCCCTGCAGCGTTGTGCTTACCCAGCGATGACGTCGTGAAGGTTCCGCCCAATCTCGAAAATGGTCAATCATCCCAGCGGCATATTTTTTTTCGCGTTGAAAAATAAAGAATAATTCTCGCCGGGCATTAACGATTCAGGTTAACAGACGGGATTCTCGACTATTTTAACGTGGTAAATGATCACCCTGTCGGATAGCTTACGACTCGGTTTTTAACGAACCTATAACTTCCCTTTTCTAGCATGGCGGACATGCCAATCGCACCAGGCATCATCGACCGATCGGGCATTGCCGCCAGCGGCTTGCGGGCGATGTTGAGCGGTTATGCGGCGCGGCTGCGTGATCGTAGTAAATCATTGATAAGCTTCTTTGATTTGCAGATGGAAACGCTCATTCTGGGGTGGATCGGCACCACCCTCGCGATCGCTTTCTTCAAGATCGCTTATGCCCCCGATCCCCCCCGCGACCTGCTCCATGCAGCGTCGCTTTCGCTGCCCTATCTGCTGGTCGCGCTGGCCCCGATCGCGGGCTACCGACTCGCTGCCGGCAGCTTTCCGCGCGGCACGTTGACCGCCCAACCGGCGATCCGATTGTGCCGTTACGGTACATGGCGGGAATTGGACGAATTGTCGGCGCGCGAAAATCCGTGGTTCGGCCCGGGTGGATTCATGGCCTCGTTGCTGCTCGGGCTGCTGCTCAACGTGCCGGTGCGCAGCCTCGAATTCTTCGTCGCGGTGCCCGCGC
>JAFKLV010000110.1 GCA_017304125.1 Sphingomonadales bacterium | reverse complement strand
CGGCACCAACCCGGAGAATCTGTCGGCGATCGAGGCGGTCCAGCTCGCCGCGGCGCTCAATTCGCTGCGCGGATCGGGCGGGGGGCTCAACCCGCTCGGCAAATTGCGCTCGGCGACCGGCTTCGATCGCCTGCGTGTGCTCGGCGCGGATCAGGCGACCGGGCGCGGCACCGCGCTCGCCGCCGGTAAGTACCTCACTCGCAACATCTATATCGAGATCGTCACCGACGCGCGCGGCTTCACCGCCACCCAGCTGACGATCGCGATCACCAAATCGCTCAGCATCCTGACGCAGGTCGGTACGTTCGGCGGCTCCAACGCCTCGGTGCGTTATTCGAAGGATTATTGACAAGAGTGTAGATAAATCTTCCCTCCGTCGCCAAAATCGAATATCGGGTATGGGAGAGAGGATTGCGCATGGCCGAACATTTCGATGTCATCATCGTCGGTGCGGGGTTGTCGGGGATCGGCGCTGGCTATCATCTGCAGGCGCATTGCCCGGATCGCAGCTATGCGATTCTGGAGGGGCGGCAGGCGATTGGCGGCACATGGGATTTGTTTCGCTATCCCGGCATCCGCTCCGATTCGGACATGCATACGCTCGGCTACAATTTCCGGCCGTGGACGCAGGAAAAGGCCATCGCCGACGGTCCTTCGATCCGTGAGTATGTCCGCGAGACCGCGCGGAGCTATGGCATCGATCAGCATATCCGCTTCGGGCATCATGTCGTCAGTGCCGATTGGTCGAGCGCGGATGCCTGCTGGACGGTCGAGACGCGGCTGGCGGACGGCGCGACGAGCACGCTGACCTGCAATTTCCTTTATATGTGCTCGGGCTATTATAATTACGCCAAGGGGCATGCGCCGGATTTCCCCGGCGCCGATCGTTTCGCGGGGCGGATCGTCCACCCGCAATTCTGGCCCGACGATCTCGATTACGCCGGCAAGAAGGTGGTGGTGATCGGCAGCGGCGCTACCGCGGTCACGCTGGTGCCCGAAATGGCCAAGACCGCGGGGCATGTGACGATGCTGCAGCGCTCGCCGACCTATGTCGTGTCGCGGCCAGCGCAGGATCGGACTGCCAACTGGCTCCGCGGCGTGCTGCCGTCGCGCACCGCTTATGGCATCACGCGCTGGAAGAACGTGCTGTTCCAGATGTTCTTCTACCGCCTCGCACGCAAGAATCCGGAAAAGACCAAGGAGCGGTTGATCGCGATGGTGCGCGATCAGCTTGGTCCGGACTATGATGTCGCGACGCATTTCACGCCGCGCTACAATCCGTGGGACCAGCGGCTGTGCCTCGTCCCCGACGCCGATCTGTTCGACACGATCCGCGCCGGCGGCGCATCGGTCGAAACCGGGACGATCGAAACCTTTACCGAGACCGGGATTAACCTTGCCGGCGGCGCATCGATCGATGCGGACATCATCGTCACCGCCACCGGGCTCGAGATGCAATTGCTCAGCGATGTGCGTTTCACCGTCGACGGCGTCGCGAAAGATCTCGCGCAGAGCTTCAACTATAAAGGCATGATGTATTCGGACGTTCCCAATCTGGCGTCCTGTTTCGGCTACACCAACGCCTCCTGGACGCTGAAGGCCGATCTCACTTCGGCCTACGTCTGCCGGTTGCTTAACGTGATGCGGCGGCGTGGGCTGCGGCAATGCACCCCGCGGGTCGGCGATGAAGGGATCACGCCGGAGCCGTTCCTGTCGTTCACGTCTGGCTATGTCCAGCGTGCGATCGACAAGCTGCCGCGGCAAGGCAGCCGCAAGCCGTGGAAGCTCCACCAGAATTATGCGCTGGATGTGATGATGCTGCGCTTCGGCTCGGTCGACGACAGCATGGAATTTTCGAACCCCAAACCCGCCTCGCGCACCGCGCGCGCCGCCTGAAGGCGTCAGACAGGGTTAAAAAGGGCAGGGCGCGACTCGCGCCTGGGGTGCAATCGTTAACTATTCGATTGCCGTGAAAAGCGGATCGGGGAAGCGCGCGCCGGGTGAACCGGGGCGTTAAACAGCTTCGGCCCGACACCCATCATTCCCGAAAAACGGCAATGATTTCAATGGCATCGGGCCGAAGCCCGCTGGTTACCAGGGACGGAGGTCCGTGCTGTAAATCAGCGAAAGAATGAACGCGAGCATTGTTTTCTCCCTTATAGGCAACCGCGAACGGTTGCGGGATATTCTTAATAGAAAATCAACCATTTCACAATCGCAGTCTTGATCTGTTTTTGGGACAACCGCCCGGCCCCGACCTTTCTCGTGGATTAACGATATCTTCAGCCCTGCTCGGTATCGCCGACGCTGATGAAACCGCGCCGATCCCACCTGCTCCCCGAGGATGCCGTGCCTGAGGTGAGCGGTGCTTTGGACATACGCCCGCGTCCCGAAACGGGGTGGCGCTGCGTCATTTTGGCGGAGGTCGCGAATTTCGCGTCGCTACGCCGCGATCTCGGCAATGACGGCGCGCGCGCATTGGTCGATCGCGTCGCGGCGCGGCTGGCCGACGCGGCGCCGCTCGCCCTTATATCCGTCGTGGGGCGCAATCTGGTCGAAGTGGTCGCCGAGGTCGGGTCCAGCGCCGAATATGATGCGCTGTTGACCGCGCTTTATGCGGTCGGCGGTCAATCGCTCGAAATTGCCGGGCAAAAGTGTGAAACGTCGCTGGTTTTCGGGACGGCGATCGCGTCGCAGACCGATATCGACATGGTGACGGTCGTCGAGCGCGCCGAAGCCGCGCTCGAACGCTCGCGCCGCAACGTGCTGCGCTCGCCGACGCCCGAGGTAACCGGCGTTTCGCTGGTGATGGAGCTTGAGCGCGCGATCGAGAACGACGAGCTGGTAATGTTCTACCAGCCGAAATTCCATGTTCGCCGTCAGCAGGTAACCTGCGCGGAGGCGTTGATCCGCTGGCGTCACCCGGAGCGCGGCATGATCCCGCCGGGCGATTTCATCGCCGCCGCCGAAGAAGCCGATCTGATCGACCGCCTGACGCTGTGGACGATCCGCCGCGTGATCGCGGATCAGCGCGTGTTCCGCGAAGCCGGGCACGATCTTCGGCTATTCGTCAATCTTTCCGGACAGTTGCTTGCCGATGCCGCGTTCATCGAGCAGGCTTGCGAGATGATTACGGGGAGCGATGCGACACTTGGGTTCGAGGTGACCGAAACCTCCGTGATCCGCGATCCGGTGAGTGCGATCGCCAACCTTCAGCGGTTCGCCGATATCGGCATTCGCATCGCGATCGACGATTACGGTGCCGGGCTGTCGAGCCTTGCCTATCTGAAGCAGCTCCCGGCAAGCGAGTTGAAGATCGACAAATTGTTCGTCACCCAGCTCACCAGCTCGAACCGCGATCCGCTGATCGTTCGTTCGACGATCGATCTGGCGCATGCGCTTGAAATGGAAGTCGTGGCGGAAGGCGTGGAAAGCCATGCCGCACTTGCGCTGCTCACCGTCATGGGCTGCGATATGGTACAGGGCTTCCTGATCAGCCGACCGGTCGCCGGAGAGGCGCTGATCGAATTCCTCGAAGATGAATCGCGCCAGCAAGCCGCTGCGCATGACAATCGCAATCCGCTTAATCGCCTCGCGTCGGTCTGGAAGCGGGGATGAAACGGCGCCGCGGCGCGCTCGCCGCCGCTTCGGCGATCAGTCTGGCGTTGCTGACGCCGGCGATTGCTCACGCCGATTCGCGTGACACATTCGAAAAGACCGCTGCCGATGTGAAGGCCGCGATGCTGGCCGATCCGCGCAAGGCGATCGATCTCGGGCAGGCTGCGCTGGCTTATGCCCGGCAACAGCATTCGTCGCACATGCAGGCGACGGCTTTGTGGCTGCTCGGCGAAGCCAATCTGCGGGTTAACGAAACACAGCGCGCCCTTACGCTGTTGAGCGACGCCCAGCGACTGGCGGAACGCTCGGACAAGGGAACGCATCTCGAGGCGGATATCCTGTTGTCGCTGGGCAGCGCGCGCACCGCATCCGGCGAGGTGGCGCTTGCCATCCTCATCGGCGGCGGCGCTGGCATCGCCGTCGGCATCCTGCTCGGAACCAACCCGCTGCTCCGTCGCGCCTACGAGCCGCTGCTGCACTATCTCGGGCCGACCCCAAAGATCATCTTCTTCCCGCTTCTGATCATGTGGTTCGGCGTCGGGCCGGGCTCAAAGGTTGCGATGGGCGCCCTGTCCTCGTTCTTCCCGGTGGCGATCAGCGTGGCTGCCGCCATGCGCGAGATCAACACGGTGCTGATCCGCGTCGGCCTGAGCTTCCGGCTCAATGTCGGCCAGATGATCGCGAAGATCTATCTGCCGGCGATGCGCGCCCCGGTCGTCAACGGGCTGCGCATCGGGCTCGGCGTCGCCATCATCGGCACGCTGCTCGCCGAGACCAAGCTCGCCAACCAGGGACTCGGCTATGCCGTGATCCAGACCTACGCCACCTTCGACATGCCGCGAATGTATGCTCTGCTGATCGTGGTCTTCCTGCTCGCCGTCGGCATCAACGCCGTGCTCGGGCGCTATACCGAGCTGCGCGGTGCGGCAGGGCCCTCCCCGGATGCGCGCTGAGCCCGTAGGCGCAGCGCCCCGCGCCACCACCGGAAGACTGCCGTCGGTCTATGCGATCGCAGCGTTTCCGCCCCTGTTCTGGGTGGGCAACTTCCTGATCGCCAGGCTGATGCGCGACGCCGTCCCGCCAGTACAGCTTTCCTTCTGGCGCTGGGCCCTCGCCCTGCTGATCCTCATCCCGTTCTGCTGGCGCCCCATCGCCGAGAACTGGCCGCGCATTCGCGCCAACCTGCCCTTTCTCGCACTGCTCGGAGCGATCGGCGTCACGGCCTTCAACTGCTTCGTCTACGCCGCGCTGCATCACACGACCATCGTGAATGCGGCACTCGTCAATTCGCTGCTGCCGGTCGTGACCTTCCTGCTGGCCTATCTGCTCCTGAAGGAAAGGCTCACGGCGCGCCAGCTCGCGGGCATCGCGGTCTCCCTTTGCGGCGCACTCCTGGTCATCTGCAGGGGCGAGCCGACGCAGCTTCTCGCATTCACGCCGAACCGGGGCGATGTTCTCGTCTTCGTCGGCATGAGCTGCTGGGCGCTCTACACCGTTCTGGTCCGGCGGCGACCGGCCGGTCTGCCGCCGATGGCGTTCCTCGGCACCACCGTGTTCTTCGGGGTCTTGTTCCACCTGCCGGTGGTGGCCTGGGAGCATGCGGCGATAGGGGGCTTCCGGCCGACAGCGGCTGGCCTTGCCGCCCTGGGCTATCTCGCAGCCTTCCCCTCGATCCTGGCCTATGTCTGCTGGAACCGCTCGGTTGCCGCGCTGGGCCCGGGCAAGACCGGCATGTTCATGCACCTGCTGCCGCCCTGCAGTGCGTTGCTAGGCTTCTTCATTCTGGGAGAATCGATCGCCTGGTTTCACGCCGCGAGCTTCGGCATCATCATCATCGGCATATGGCTCGTGACCGCCGCGCCAGCCATGCCGGCTGCGGCGCGCGGAAACCGTTCGCCCTGACGGGCTGGCGGACGTCCGCCGATCGGGCTCGGAAGCGCCTCAGCTTCGGGGAAAGGCGGCGGATTCGCCGGCTGCCGCGCCGCGGGCTCCGCGTTCGTACCAACCCTTCGACCGGTTCACGATGGCGACGACGCTCAGCATCACCGGGACCTCGATCAGCACGCCGACCACCGTGGCGAGCGCCGCGCCGGAGTCGAAGCCGAACAGGCTGATCGCAGCCGCGACGGCCAGCTCGAAGAAGTTCGAGGCGCCGATCAGCGCCGAAGGCCCTGCGACGCAATGCTGCTCGCCGGCGGCCCGGTTGAGCAGATAGGCCAAGCCGGCATTGAGGTAGACCTGGATCAGGATCGGCACCGCCAGCATCGCGATCACCATCGGCTGGGCCAGAATCTGCCTACCCTGGAAGCCGAACAGGAGCACCAGCGTGACCAGCAGGGCGATCAGCGACAGCGGACTCAACTTGCGCAGGACACGCTCGAGCGCCGGCTGCCCTCCGGCCGCCAGCAGCCGGTTGCGCGCGAGCTGCGCGACGATCACGGGAATGACGATATAGAGGGCGACGGAAAGCGCCAGCGTTCCCCACGGCACGGTGATCGCCGAAAGGCCGAGCAGCAGCCCGACGATCGGCGCGAACGCCACGATCATGATCACGTCGTTGAGCGCGACCTGGCTCAGGGTGAAGTGCGGTTCGCCCCTCGTCAGGTTCGACCAGACGAAGACCATCGCGGTGCAGGGCGCCGCCGCCAGGATGATGAGGCCGGCGATGTAGCTATGGATCTGTTCGGCCGGCAACCACGGCCGGAACAGCCAGGCGATGAAGAGCCAGCCAAGAGCCGCCATCGAGAAC
>JAFKLV010000109.1 GCA_017304125.1 Sphingomonadales bacterium | reverse complement strand
CAGCCGGGCCTCGCCGGCGAGCGTCGAGACCGCGATATCGATCATCCGCTCGGCGCCGTGGAGCCGGCCCCACAGATAGTCATTCTCGCGATAGGCGCGGCTGAAGAAGGCGCCGAAGTTGCTGAACTGAATGCCCTTCAACGTCGCTTCCGCCCCGCCGCCGCGGATCGACACGGCGTCGTCGGGCGCGATGCGATCGACCTGGATCGGATCATATTCGTCCATGCCCTCGCCCTGCAGCAGCGGCAGCGTGACGACATCGAAATAAGGGAAGCCGAGATAACGCAACAGCAGGGTGCGGCGCAGATCGCGCGGCAGCGTGGCGAGCGCCTCGGCGAGCCGTTCGTCGGTCTCGGCATCGAGCTGTTTCAGCTCCATCGATTCGGCCAGCCGATCGAGCAGCGTCCCCGCATCGCCGCTCAGTGCGCGGACCTCGCCGCGCAAAGCGCGGTGCGCGCGCGGATTGCGGCAATCGAGATAGGCCGACAGCGAATGATAGATCGCATCGCGGATCGGGCGCAGCGTATCTTCGCTCGCCTCGCTCTCCAATCTGGTCAGCTGGCGCGACATCAGCCGCAGCCGCCGGATGCGAAAGCCGAGATCGAAGGTGCGCAGGAAATCGATCGTCACCGCGCTGCCGGCGAGTTCGGGCGAGGCGGGATCATAACCGCGCGCGACCAGCGCGGTTTCGATCCGCCGGCGAATGCGCTGCCAGCGCTGTGGCCCCGGCTCGCCGCCGATGCCGTGGAGCAGCGCCGTGACGCTCTCGATCACCCCCGCGAGCTTCAGATGCGCATAAGCGGCATAGCCATATCCCGCCTGTTCCGCCGCGGCGATCTGCGCGCGACGGCGCCAGGCGGCGATCCGCGCGGCGGTGGGGCGATCGAGGAAGAAGGTGCGGCCGAACAACGCATCGACCTTCGCCTCCACTTCGGGGCGGATCGCCTGAAGGATCGCGCGCATCCGCTCGATCCGTGCCGAGCGCTCGGCGATCGCATCGAGATTGTCGCGGATCGGCTGTTTGCGCGGCAATTCGCTGATCGCGCCGAGGATCGTCTGGAAGAAGCCGGGCACGCCGTCGCTGTCGCCCGAAAGGCGGAATTTGGTGCCGGGGGAGGGGTCGATATAGACGAAGCGCCGGTCGACCTGCCGCCGTGCCGGGCGTTCGTTCAACGCATCGATCGCCGGGCGGAACGGCGCGTTGGCGAGCACCGAGCCGTCGATCAGCACGGCCTTTTCCGCGGTATTCGCCGCTGCCTGCCGCGGCAGCATGCGATAGAGGAATGCCTCGCGCGTCGGCCAGTCGATCTTCCGCTCGCGCAGCACGCCGTCGAGCTCGGCGACGGTGAAGGGCGGGAAGGCGCCGGGGAAGCTGGAGGTGGCACGCGCGGCGAAGGTCAGTTCGGCGGCGGGCGCCAGCGTATCGCGCACCTCGCCGTGATCGGTGAAATGCAGCACCAGCCGGTGCTCGGTCTCCAGCACTTCGGGCGGCGAGTGGAGCTGAAGCCGCTCGGGGTGGCCGGTAAAATCGGTGACGGTGACGAACAGGTCGAGCGGTTGCCCGGCCGGCAGCAGGCGCGGGCCGCGCGGCGCGGCGGCCATTGCGTCGAACGCATCGAGCAGCATCTTGGTGAAGCCGGTGCCGCTGAACGGCGGCTCGAACCAGCGCGAGCGGACGAAATGCGACAGCTTGGTGCGCACTTCCTCGCGCGTCTCGGGATCGAGCGCCTCGAGCTTTTCCGCGCTGCGCCCGGCCGCCATCCACGCCAGCGGCATCGCCCACGCCTTGGAAAAGCGCGACGCCGGTGCGGCGGCGGAGTCGATCAGCGCTTCGACGTCGCCGCGCGTCAGCCACAAATCGGTCAGCGGATCGAGCGACTGGCCGGACGAGATCGCCTGCGCCAGAAAGATGCCGTTGATCCCGCCCGCGCTCGCCCCGGCGAGGATGTCGGGCAGCACGCGCAGCCGCAGCCCCGCCTCGTCGGCCATTTCGTCGAGCAACGCGGCATAGACGCCGGCGGTGCCGGTCAGGCGCTCGCCGTCATGCGTGGCGCGGCTGGCGCGGGCGAGGTGCCACACCTCCTTGGTGATGCCGTGCATATAGACGGCGAGGCTGATCCCGCCGTAGCAGACGAGCGCGAGCCGCAATTCCTTCTCGCGGAGGCGTGTTTCGCTCATGCCGCGGCGAGATCCGCCCAGATCGGCAGATGATCGCTCGCCGTCCGCGCCGCCAGCGAATGATGAACCCCGCAATCGACCACCTTCAGATCCGATGAAACCATGATGCGATCGAGTCGCCCGACCGGGCGCCGCGCGTGGAAGCTCGGGCCGGTATCGGCGACCGCGAAATCGCGGCGAAATTCCTTGAGGCACCCCGCCGTGCGGGTCCATTCGTTGAGATCGCCCATCATCACCGTCGGGTGCTGATGCGGACTGGCGGCGAGATGTGCGAGGATCGCATGCGCCTGCCGCTTGCGCCACAGCCCGGAAAGATCGAGGTGCATGCCGACGATGCGGATCGTCGCGCCATTGACCCGCACGTCGGCCATCACCGCGCCGCGCGGCTCCAGCGCCGGCAAATGGATGATCGCGCAATCGACCACGTCGGCGGTTTTGGGCACCAGCAGCGCATTGCCGTGCCATCCCATCGACGCGGCGCGCGCGCCGAAATCGACCGGCTTCCACGCGCTATGCTCGTCGATCAAATGCAGCGGGATGACCGCCTTGCGCGCACCGAAGCGGCGATCCGCCTCCTGCAGCGCGACGACATCGGCGTCGATTTCGCGCAGCACTTCGAGCGTGCGATCGGGGTTGCGCCGCCGATCGGTGCCGATGCCCTTGCGCATGTTATAGCTGGCGACGCGGATCATGCGATGAGAGGAACGCTTGCGGCGGCGATTGGGTTGCCGACCACGCCGGTCGCGGAGAAGGCCGTCAACCTTCGGGAAATCAATGAAAATTTCTGGGCGATCATCACGGTTAGCGTGAAGGAATGTAAGAGTCGGGGCGGAAATCGCAAGCCGGATTCGCGTGTTTGACGAGCGTGCCGGCAATTCCGTATTGTCGAAGCAAATATTGCATTATAGTGCAATATCGACGGTGGTGAACGAGAACAGTGGCGAACGGGATGAGAGAGGCGGCGCGCATGGAGGTTACGGTCGGCGATTTGCTCGTGCGGGCGGGAGCGGCCTGCGTCGCGGCGCAGAATTACGTGCATGCCGCGCGCACTGCCTGTCGGGTGCGGGTTGCCGGTGGCGATGCGCGCGCGCTCGATGACGAGCAGCGTGCGCTGCACGGCTTTGCGTGGATCGCGACGCTGGCGCAGTCGCTCGACGCGGTGCGGCTATGGGCGAAACAGCTCGACGCGGAGGGCGCGCTGGCGCCGATCGACGCGCTCGTCCTGCGCGTCGGCTTCGGCGAATATCTCGCGCAGCTCGCCTACGCGCTGCCGATGAGCCAGAACGAGCTGGTGCGCCCGGTCGATCTCGGCATTGCCGATGCCGCGCGCGCGCTGGCCGTCGACGCGGCGGTGGAGTGGTTTCTTACTGAGGGCAATAATGTCGCGACGCGCGCCGCGCTGATGGCGCTGATCGAGGCGGATGCGCGCCCGTCCGAAGGGCTGGGGGACGAGACGCTCGATATGGTGCGCGCGCAATTCCGCACCTTCGCCGCACAGCGCATCGCGCCCAAGGCGCATGAATGGCATCTCGCCGATGCGCTGATCCCGATCGAGATCGTCAATGAAATGGCCAATCTCGGAGTGTTCGGCGTGTGCATCCACCCCGATTACGGCGGGCTCGGGCTGGGCAAGCTCGCGATGTGCGTGGTGTCGGAGGAATTGAGCCGCGGCTGGATCTGCGCCGGATCGCTCGGCACCCGCTCGGAGATCGCCGGCGAACTGATCGGCGAGAGCGGCACGCCCGAGCAAAAGGCTTATTGGCTGCCGCGCCTCGCCAGCGGCGAGATATTGCCGACCGCGGTGTTTACCGAGCCCGATGTCGGCTCCGATCTCGCCTCGCTCAAGACGCGCGCGGTGCGCGATGACGCGGGCTGGTCGGTGACCGGCGCGAAGAACTGGATCACCCATGCCGCGCGCGCCGATCTGATGACCCTGCTGGTCCGCACCAATCCGGCCGAGCGCGGCCATGCCGGGCTGTCGATGCTGCTCGCCGCCAAGACGCGCGGCACCGAGGACGAGCCCTTCCCCGACGCCGGAATCGCGGGCAGCGAGATCGCGGTGCTCGGCTATCGCGGGATGCGCGAATATGCGCTGTCGTTCGACGATTTCCGTGTGGCCGGTGACGGGGTGCTCGGCGGCGAGGAGGGCAAAGGCTTCCGCCAGTTGATGCGCACCTTCGAAGGCGCGCGGATCCAGACCGCCGCGCGCGCGATCGGGGTGGGCTGGAATGCCTTCGACGTCGGGCTGGGCTATGCGCGGACGCGGCGCCAGTTCGGCCGGTCGCTGGGCGAATTCCCGCGCGTCGCGGATAAATTGGCGCTGATGCTGACCGAACAGGTCATGGCGCGCGAGCTGACCTATGCTGCCGCGCGCCGCAAGGACGAGGGGCGGCGCTGCGATATCGAGGCGGGGATGGCGAAATTGCTCGCCGCGCGCGTTGCCTGGGCCAATGCCGACGCCGCCGTCCAGATCCACGGCGGCAACGGCTATGCGCTGGAATATGAGGCGAGCCGCATCCTGTGCGACGCGCGCATCCTCAATATCTTCGAAGGCGCCGCGGAAATTCAGGCGCATGTCGTCGCGCGCGGGCTGCTGTCGGCGGCGAATTGAGATGAAAATTGCGTTGATGTGCAAAAATGGACTGGCGGAACCGGGCCGGCTGCGATAGCGGGGAAGCGATAGCAAGCTTACGGAGAGGCGTTCCCGTGAAATCGCGCGAAATCCATCTTGTCCGCCGGCCGACCGGCACGCCGGTCGGCGAGGATTTCGCCACGGTGGCGCGCGATGTCGCCTCGCCGGGCGAAGGCGAGGTGCTGGTCCGCAACCTGTGGATGGCGGTCGATCCGGCGATGCGCGGGCGGATGGACGATGCCAAAAGCTATGTTCCGCCGTTCGCGCTCGATGCGCCGATGGAAGGGCCGGCGATCGGCGAAGTGCTGGCCTCGAACGACCCGGATTTCGCACCGGGCGATCGGGTGTTCTCGCGGCTCGGCTGGCGCGAGGCGTTCGTCGCGCCGGGCACGGCGTTGCAAAAACGCGATTGTTCGGTGCTGCCGCCGCAAGCCTATCTCGGCTTTGCGGGGATGACCGGGCTGACCGCTTATGCCGGGCTGTTC
Source organism: Sphingomonadales bacterium (assembly GCA_017304125.1). Classification (GTDB taxonomy): domain Bacteria; phylum Pseudomonadota; class Alphaproteobacteria; order Sphingomonadales; family Sphingomonadaceae; genus Sphingomonas. Next base: position 1,074 of record JAFKLV010000109.1, on the reverse strand, counting down.
CGCGTCGGCCAGCTCAAGCCGGGCGATGTGGTGTTCGTCTCCGCCGCCTCGGGCGGGGTCGGGTCGCTCGTCTGCCAGATGGCGAAGCTCAAGGGGCATCAGGTGATCGGTGCAGCCGGCGGCGAAGCCAAGGCGGCGTTCCTGCGCGATCGGCTCAGGCTCGACGGGGTGATCGATTACAAGGCCGAGCCCAATCTCACCAAGGCGCTGGCGCGCGAGGCCAAGGCGCTGGGGACGGAGGGGGTCGACCTCTATTTCGACAATGTCGGCGGCGATCACCTTCACGCCGCGATCGCGGTGGCGAAGCCGTTCGCGCGAATGGCGATTTGCGGGATGATCTCGCAATATAATTCGGCCGGGCAGGTGACCCCGCCGCGCAACCTGACGCTGATCATGGGCAAGCGCCTGCGCCTCGAAGGCTTTATCGCGCTCGACCATTTCGACCTCGAGCCGCATTTCCTTGCCGATGTGAAGGCCTGGCATCAGGCCGGATTGCTCGAACCGGTCGAGACGGTGTTCGACGGGATCGATCATGCGCTCGACGCTTTCAACGCGCTGTTCGACGGCAGCAGCATGGGCCGCACGCTGGTGCGGCTCGAGTCCGGGAGAGAATGATGAAGATCGTCGCCGCTTCGCTGGCCGCTTGTGGTGCGCTTGTCTTTGCCGGTGTGGCCTATGCCGGGCCGCCGGCGGGGGATGCCGAGCGCGGCCGCACGGTGTTCGCGCGCTGCGCGGCCTGCCATGATGCGAAGACCGGCGCCAATCGCGTCGGCCCGTCGCTGAAGGGCGTGGTCGGGCGGCGCGCGGCGAGCAATGCGGGCTATGGCTATTCCGCCGCGCTCAAGAACAAGAATGTGACGTGGACGCCCGCGACGCTCGATGCGTTTCTGACCGCGCCGACGCGCTTTGCGCCGGGGACGCGGATGTCGCTGCCGGTCGGCAATCCCAAGGATCGCGCCGATCTGATCGCCTATCTCGCGACCTTGCGGTGAAAATCCGTCACCCCGGCCTTGAGCCGGGGGACATCGGGCGGCAAAGGCTGGATATCGATCGGCCCCACGGGGCGCGACGCAA